>NZ_OZ012601.1:0-220271 GCF_963942435.1 Shinella sp. WSD5-1 | reverse complement strand
CTGGTCGAGATCGGGGGTGTTCGACGGAGTCTCGACGCGGCCTTCCTCGGCTCCCTTGCCGACCACCTTCGTCACCTGCTGACGCAGCGCCTGCGGCGTCAACCCCAGCTTGCGCAGCATCGCCGCGGCCAGGCCTTCACCTTCCTCGGCAAGTCCGATCAGAAGGTGCTCGGGACCGACATAGGAATGGCCGAGTTCGTTCGAGGCGATGAAGGCCCGGTTCAGCGCGTCCTTCAGGCGAGGGCTTACGCCGATTTCGCCTTCCGTCTTGGCGTCTCCACGCTTCGCTTCCTTCTCGATCTGGCGGCGCAGATCGTCCACATCGACCTTGAACTGTTCCAGGATCGTCTTGACGACGTCAGACGAGGTCAATGCCAGAAGCAGATGTTCGGTATCGACCTCGCTGCGCCCGAATTCCCCGGCCTTCTGTGCTGCATCCTGCAGCAGCTTGTTGCCCTGTTCGCTCAGCCGGTCGGCGATGGTGCGTCCGCCGCCGCGCCGCGATCCACGCCGCGGCGCGCCCTCGCCGACAGTGGCGTCGACGACAGCGTCATCGCCATCACCCATAGAGCCGAGCGTGCCGCCTCGCAGCGGACTGTCACCAAAGAGGCTGCCGAAACCGCTCTCGCCGAAGAATTCGTCAAGAAGGGAACGCCGTCCGAACAGGGACTCAAGCGGCGAGGCACTGCGCCCCGACCGGCGCGCCATTTCGCTGTAGTGCTGATCGCACAGCTCCATGTTCTGAACCCTGCCGTTCACCGAGGCGCGCACGCGCGCCGTCGCCGGGCGACCGCAAATATCGCAAGCTCCGTTTGCCATTCGTCTTCTCCGTTTTCATTATCCAGTCAGGGTTGTTCGCCGATCATCTGCGCTAGTGACAGTGTCACGCAGCGACCGCTTCCGTTCTTTTCAACTTGGCCCCAATTGCCACAAGATTGGGCTCGTCCAGTGTCTCTCTTTGCAGGAGATCCTGCGCCGATTGCTCGAGAAGATCCAGATTGGTTTCAAGAAGGGTGAGGGTGCGCTTGAACACGCCATCCACGATGTCGCGCACCTTCGCGTCCATCCGCTCAGCAGTGGCGTCGCTGTAACGGCGGTTCAGCCAGGACGACTGGTCGCCGGTGCCGAGAAAGCCGGGCCGATCGCTGTCGTAGCTGACATGCCCGAGTTCTTCGTCCATCCCGTACCGCGCGACCATGGCGCGGGCGATGTCGGTCGCCTTGACCAGATCGTCCGCCGCCCCGGTCGAGACATGATCGTAGATGATCTTCTCTGCTGCGCGCCCGCCAAGCAGGACTGCGATCTTGTTTTCGAGTTCCTCCCGCGTCATCAGGAAGCGGTCCTCGGTCGGGCGCTGGATGGTGTAGCCGAGCGCGCCAATCCCGCGCGGTATGATCGAGACCTTGTGCACCGGGTCCACCCCCGGCAGAGCCATCGCCACCAGCGCGTGCCCCATCTCGTGGTGCGCCACGATCTCGCGTTCGCGCGGATTGAGCACGCGGTTCTTCTTTTCCAACCCGGCGATGATGCGTTCCAACGCATTGTTGAAGTCGTCCATCGTCACCGCATCAGCCTTGCGGCGCGTGGCGAGCAATGCTGCCTCGTTGACGAGATTGGCAAGATCCGCGCCGGAAAAGCCGGGAGTAAGAGCTGCGACCTTCTCGGCATCGACGTCTGGGGCGAGCGTCACTTTCTTCATGTGCACGTTCAAGATCTGCACACGCCCCGTCTTGTCGGGCCGGTCCACCAGCACCTGACGGTCGAAGCGTCCCGCACGCAGCAGCGCGGGGTCGAGAATCTCGGGTCGGTTGGTGGCGGCCAGGAGCACGATGCCCACTGCAGGGTCGAAGCCGTCGAGCTCGGTCAGAAGCTGGTTCAGCGTCTGCTCACGCTCATCATGGCCACCGGCAATCTGGCCGGAGGAGCGCGCCCTCCCAAGAGCGTCGAGTTCGTCGATGAAGATGATTGCCGGGGCCGATTTCCGGGCCTGCTCGAACAGGTCGCGCACCCGTGCGGCACCGACGCCCACGAACATCTCGACGAACTCTGATCCCGAGATCGAAAAGAAGGTCACGCCGGCCTCGCCTGCCACCGCGCGCGCCAGAAGCGTCTTGCCGGTTCCCGGCGGCCCGACGAGCAATATGCCTTTGGGGATATGTGCGCCCAGCTTTCCGTATTCGGCGGGGTTCCTGAGGAACTCCACGACCTCCTCGAGCTCGGCCTTGGCCTCGTCCACACCGGCCACGTCGGCGAAGCTGACGCCGGTTTCCTTTTCCATGTAAACTTTGGCCTTGCTGCGGCCGACCTGCATGAAGCCGCCAAAACCCTGCTTGTCGGCGAACTTGCGGAACAGCAGCATCCAGATTCCGAAGAAGACAAGCGCTGGCGCCACCCAGGAAATCAGCGTGCCGAGAAAAGTGTTTTGCGGAACGCCAGTGATCTCGATACCTGACCGGTCTATCCGCTCCAGGATTGCGGGATTCACTACGGTCGTCACAAACTGCTTCTTGCCGTCGACCGGTTCGGCGAAGGTGCCTGTGATAGTGTCTGCCCCGACCGCGACAGAGGAAATTTTCCCGTCAGCGAGATATTTCTCGAACTGGCTGTAGCTGATCGGCGCGACGGATTGCCAGCCGGCGATCAGGTTCTGGATGAAAAGCACGGCTATGAAAGCCACCACCCAGTACCAGATGTTGTATTCGGTCTTCCTTTCCATGTCGCTTGTCCCTTTCACCGGCGCCCGAGCCGCGCCCTGATCCGCTCGAGCAGCGCCAGCAGGGCGCGCCTTTCGTCCGCCGACAGATCCTGCAGGATTTCATGTTCGAGCGCCGATTGCCGCGGCGCGAGTTCCTCCAGCATCGCCCGGGCCTTCGACGTTGCGGTGACGATCTGCGACCGCCTGTCGTCGAGCGAGGGCGACCGCTCGACCCAGCCGCCCCGGACCATGCGATCGACGAGCTGGCCCGCAGTGGCCGGGCCGACCTCAAGTCGGTCGGCCAGATCGACGATGGTCAGCCCGGGCGCATCCTCGACATGCGCCGCCGCCATCCAGGACAAGCGGGTCAGGCCGCTGTCGCGGATGTCTTGGTCGATCCGCTGCTGGATGAGCTGCGCGACCCGGTGGATCGTCGTCCCGATCAGCGCGATGTCCGAAGAGATCATGGGTATCCTTCCTCCGGTTGCATGAGACACAGGATAGACCGCACTCCATCCAAAGTGCAATGCACGCATCATACATGCTTGCATAATAAATGGAGCCGCCTATCTTGATGGGCGGTCTCCGAACCCACATCCGGCCGGCACCGTTGCCCGGCCCCTCCATGCCGACGGTTCGGGGGCATCGATCAGCAACAGGAGGCCAGCAATGCTACCCGACATATCTGCGCCGCAGCGATCCCTTTGCGCTGATGCGCTCCATGATGCGCGATCTCGACCGCGGTTTCTGGCCGCCGTCCCGCACGGCGTTCCCGGCGGTGAATGTCTGGCAAGGCCCTGAGGCCGTTGCCATCGCCGCTGAACTTCCCGGCATCGAACCGGGCGACATTGAAATTTCGGTCAAGGACAACGTCCTGACGCTTTCGGGCGAACGCAAGGCGCCCGAGGTTCCCGACGGTGCGCGCTGGCACCGCAACGAACGCGGTTACGGCAGGTTTTCACGCGCGATCCGCCTGCCATTCGCGGCTTCGGATGACAAGGTCGAGGCGAGGATGACGAACGGCGTATTGCGGATCGTCATCTCCCGGCCCGAGGAAGAAAGGCCGAAGAAAATCGAGATCAAGGCAGCCTGAGAGGAGCTGGAACGATGAGCACCGACATCACGCAAGCCGCCGAAAAGACGCCGACCGACGCGCCTGAAACCGCCGCCGGCGGCCGCATCTACCGTCCGCTGACCGATATCGTCGAGACCGATCAGGGTGTCTCCATGATGCTTGAAATGCCTGGGGTCGCCGCCGATGCGGTCGAAATCACGCTCGAAAATCGTGTGTTGACGATCCGCGGCAAGGTTGACCCGGTGCGGCCGGAAAACCTCGAACTTGCCTATGCCGAATATGGCGAGGGCGATTTCGAGCGTGCCTTCACGCTTTCCGAGGACTTCGACCCCGACAGGATCGAAGCCGAGATGCGTGGAGGTGTCCTGACCCTGACGCTCCCCCGAGCCCCTGAAGCGCAGCCGAAAAGGATCGCCGTCAAGGGCGTCTGAAAACCGAAGGAGACCATATCATGCAGATCAAAGACCTCATTCCCTGGGCGCGCAAGGACGGCGCGCCAGATTCCAAGAGCAGCGAAGATAACCCGATCGCGACACTCCAGCGCGAAATGAACCATGTGTTCGAGAACTTTTGGAACCGGGTCGGTCAGTTCGAATGGCCCTGGGGCAGCGGCGAAGCCAAATCCGACATGGTCGAGACCGACAACGCGATCGAAGTGTCGATCGAGCTGCCGGGCATGGAGATGAAGGACATCGAGGTGACGGTCAACGATGACATGTTGACTGTGAAGGGGGAGAAGAAGATCGAGCGCCAGGTGGAGAAGAAGGGGTATTACCTGTCCGAGCGCAGCTACGGCGCGATCTACCGGACAATTCCGCTCCCTCCCGGTGTGGATGGCGAAAAGGCGCAGGCATCCTTCAAGAACGGGGTTCTGACGATCAAGCTGCCCCAGACTCCCGAGGCGCAGGCGAAGGTCAAGCGCATCGAGGTCAAGAACGGCTGATTTGCCACATTGGGTGTCGCCGGTTTGCGGCGTCCCCTCCGCTCCGTGCGATATCGCACCGTCTGGCAAAGCCCCGGGGAGCTTGTCTCTCCAGGGCGGCTTTCGAGAGGCAATCATGAAAGACTTGCAGCGATCTGGGCTGACCCGTGAACAATGGTCGGCGATGACGCTCTACGAGAAGTTCGAGCAAGTTGTCATCCTCGTCCTCAGCTTCATCATTGCGGCGATCGTCGTGGCGTCGGTCTGGGCGCTGATGCGCGAAGTCGTGAACCGCTTGCTTCTGGGGGCATTCGACACTCTCGACTACGCCACCTTCCAGGTGGTGTTCGGCATGATCTTCACCGTGGTGATCGCGCTCGAGTTCAAGCGCTCCCTTCTTGTTGCGACCGAACGCAGCTTCGGGATCCTCCAAGTCCGCACGATCGTGCTGATCGCGCTCCTCGCCATCGCGCGCAAATTCATCATCCTCGACCTCGGCGAGACGGAATCATCCAAGATTGCCGCACTCGCGGGCGCGGCGCTTGCGCTCGGCGCTGTCCACTGGCTGGTGCGCGATCAGGACCGGCGCGAACTCGGAGGCCACGAGACACGATGACCGCGGCCTCCGCCAGCCACCGCCTGCTCAATTTCGTGCAATCGGCGCTGCTGCTCGGGCTCATGGCCGCGATTGCCTGGATCTCGGTGACAGCGGTCGTCGGACCCGAGACCGGTCTCCTCATGGCGCTCGCGATGGTCGGGGGGCTCCTGTTTGCGCCCGCGCTGCCACGCCGGCTGCTCCTCTCGGCCTATCAGGCGCAGTGGCTCACCGGTCGTGATGCCCCCGATCTCGTCGCGGCCCTGGCCGAACTCGCCCGCAGGGCCGGGCTGCAGCGCGCGCCGGCGCTTTATCGCGTGCCGAGCCGGCTGCCGAACGCACGCTGCCTCGGGCGTCTCCTGAGCGAAAGCGGTGGCGATGAAGGCCGAGACGACCCTGCGCCCGCTCTTGCCGGCGTGGGCCAACACGTTCCTCATGAAGTGGACGCGGGGGCTGTTGAAGAACTCATATTCCTATGAAGGCGGTCCTCAGCAAATTGTTGCACTGATAGGCTGACCCAAGAACCTGAGGTCGCTGCCCGGCGATCTACCGGGGCGCTTTTCTTGATAAATGGAGCGCCAGATAAGGCTCCAGAATAATAAAAAGGCGGCGGCAAGCCGCTTCAGGTTGATCGCCATAGCGGTCAGGAAGGACTGGATGCGCATGTTCTCCAGGCCGCGGCGCACAGCCCGTGCGAGACCATGCCAGGATTTCGCCTCGCCATGGAAACCTTCCGAACGCCAGCGATGCCGACGATACAGGCGCTTTTCCTCTTTCCCCCAACGGTCACGTTTCCGCCGTGCTCGAAGAAGTGCGGGATAATCGTTGACATCTCCACGAGCGTGCGCAGGTTCATCATGTCATCGGTCATCGGTGGTCCTTCCGAAATGGGTTGGCGTCAACAACCAAACCCTACCGGAAAGCGCCGATGACCACCCACACGCCGCTCACTCGCTACAGCGCTACCAACGGCGCGCTCGCGAGCGGCTTCATTATCGCCGAGCTACACCAACTGATGGGACACGACCCGTGTTCCTGTCCGTTAGTCGGGCGAAACTCGTAAATCAGATGCGCGGGCGGGCCGGCCGAACAGGAACCCCTGGCCATAGCTACAGCCGAGTTCTCGTAGCGCGTGGAGTTCTGTCACCGTTTCAACGCCCTCGGCGACGACCTGCTTTCCCAGTGCCTTCGCGATATCAATGATCTGTCTTTGGCACCCGCGCAAGACAACCCCTTAAATCTTGCGGTCTGGATGGCGGATAGGGAAGACCCGGGAGCGCCTCGTATCGCTCGACCGGGTTCCTGCGGGATCGATGTGATCTAGCTGTTCAGTCCCGGCATCTGGTGGATCGGGTTCAGGATGAATCGATCTGGCTCTGAGGTCCAGACCTTGCAGATGTATTCATATGGCGTGAGACCGCCGAGGGTCTTGAGCCTTCGTGCGAAGTTGTAGGCCGCCATGAAGTCGGCGAGGTGTGTTCGCAGCTGGTCGTGGCTGTCATAATGGAAGCGCTTGACGGTGGCCTCCTTGATCGTGCGGTTCATCCGTTCGACCTGGCCATTGGTCCATGGATGGTTAGGTTTGGTTAGCCTGTGCTCGATCCCGTTGGCCTCGCAGATCATGTCGAAGCGCATTGGCCGGGAGTAGATGGTATTCCGGTTCCGAGGCTGCTCTGCGAACTGGATGCCGTTATCGGTGAGAATGGTATGGACCTGGTAGGGCACGGCTTCGAGCATATGCTGAAGGAATTCCCAGGCGGTCTTCCTGTCGGCCTTGTCGACGAGTTGGGTCACGGCGAACTTGCTCGTGCGGTCAATACCGACGAACAAATATAGTTTGCCTTCAGTGGTCTGAACCTCGGCGATGTCGATATGGAAGAACCCTATGGGGTAGCGCTTGAACTTCGACCGCTTCGGCTTGTCGCCTTTCCACATCAGGCAGGCGCGATATGCCATGCCGTTGTAGGCACCGGTGCAGTGCGGATCGTGTCAGGTGAGGGATCGAGGGCTGCAGGGCGTAAAGACAATCGTCTAAGGGCAGAAGCGTATGACGCCGGAATGCCACGACCATCGCCTCTTCGGCTTCGGTGAGGACGGTGGACCGCGGCTCTGACGGCCCCGTCTTCATATCCTCGACCGTCGCACGCTTGCGCCACTTCGCAACGGTCTTGGGGTTGATGCCCAACTCCCTGCTCAGTTGCGCGAGCGAAGCTTGCGATCGCTGTATTGCTGCTCGGACAGCGTGCGTGGTCGTGGCGCTTCCGTGACGAATTTGTCCCATAGGGCATCCTTCCATTCCAAGGAAAGGATCGCACCATCAAACCACCGGATCAAACAACTAGATCCTGCCTGCCCCGAGCACCTTTCCGGGATTGAGAAGTGCCGGCGCGTCGAGCGCGCCCTTGATCCGGTGCATCAGGGCGAGTTTTGCCGGGTTGGACAAAGCCGATAGCGGCGCCACCCGCTTCGCGCCGATCCCGTGTTCGGCAGAAAACGACCCGCCCAGCTCTCCGATGCCCCGGTAGATCGCCTCCTCGACGGCACGCGCCTTTTCGGCCGGAATGTCGCCGCCGGTGCTGTTGAGGACGATGTGGAGGTTTCCGTCGGCTAGATGGCCGAAGACATAGGGATCGAGCGCGGCATCGATCGCCTTCAGATCAGTGAGGCACCGTTCGAGATAGGACGCGACCTGCGAGAGGGGAATGGAGACGTCGTAGGATGGCGCGCCCGGATGCTGCCGATAGATGAGGTCCGTGTCCTCGCGAAGCCGCCAGAGATCGGCCTCCTGCGCGCCCGAAAAGGCGATGACGGCCGAGGTGTCGGGATGAACGGCAACCACATCCTCGTAGATGCGCGCGAGTTCCGATTGCAAGGCGGTCTCGTCCGCGCCACCGAGCGTCATCAGGAGGTTGACGGGATGATCGGTGGCGTAGTCGGCCGCCGACCAGTGATGGTGGCTGGAGGTCAGGCGGAAATAGCTGTGCCAGACCGCTTCGGCGGCGCGCAGATGGCCGTATTCGGCATCGAGCCCCCGGCGCACCGTCTCAAGTGCTGCATCCACAGACGCCAGGCCGAACAGGACTGTCGCGGTGGCCAAAGGCTGGGGTTCGAGCTTGACGGCAATCCGCGTTATCACGCCGAGCGTGCCTTCCGCACCGACAAACAGATGTTTCAGATCATAGCCGGCGGCGTTTTTCACAACGCGGGTCAGGTCGGAATAGACCGAGCCATCCGCCAGCACGGCCTCCAGTCCCAGAATGCGATGCCGCATGACCCCCGACCGGAAGGCCGAAATCCCGCCGGCATTCGTCGAGGTCATGCCGCCGATCGTCGCCGAGCCGCGGGATGGCAGATCGATCCCCGGTTCAAGGCGATGCTCCGCGGCAGCCACCTGCAGCGCCTGCAGCGTCACGCCGGCCTCGACCACCACAACGCGCTCGACGGGGCAGAGATGCAGGATGCGATTGAGGCGGGCGGTGGAGAGTACCAGTTCGCCCGATTTAGACATCCCGCCGCCCACGAGCCCGGTTCGCCCGCCATGCGTGACAAGTGGGACGCCGTGGGCGCGGCAGCATTGGACGATGGCGGCAACCTCCCCGGTCGTGCCGGGGAGGACGACGGCGCCGGCGTCGAGATTTTCCGGGGCCACGCCGTAATCGATCATGGCGACCGCCTCTCCCTCCCTGAAATTTCCCGCACCGACGATGGTATGGATTTCGACGGTGAATTCGGGCTTCAGACGGTGCATTGGACAGGTCCTGTCGATGGCATCGGGAAAATGGGAGAGGCTGGCCTTGGGAAGCTCAGGGCATTTAGGCGTGAAGCGTGCCGTTTTTCTTCGCCGTCCAGGTGGCGATGTAGTCCATCAAGGCGGGGTTGAGGCAGTCGTAGGGTGCGAGATCGAGCTCCCGCAGCCGGGTGCGAACGCTGTCCATCTGTGCCGGATCGTAGCCGCTTTCGATGATCGAGGAGACAAAGGCCGCAAATCCGGGCTTGGCCCAGCCGCTCTCTTCAAAACGTTCCGGATGCACGAAGGACAGGCCCTTGAACGGATGATCGCGCTCGACCGGGCCGTACATATGCACGCCGCATGCCTTGCAGGCATGGCGCTGGATGAGAGCGGCCGGATCGACGACCGCGAGCTTGTCGCCGTTTTCGACGACCTTGACATTGTCGGTCGAGGCGACGGCGACGACCGAGAAGACGGCGCCGTCCGGCTTCCAGCACTTGGTGCAGCCGCAGGCGTGGTTATGGGCGATGTCGCCCTTGACGCGGACCTTGACCGGATTGCTCGCGCAGTTGCAGACGAGCGTGCCGCCGGAAAAGGTGGCATCGGTCGCTTTGAACCCGTTGTCGACGGATGGGTGTATCGCGATACTTGGCATGGGTTTCTCCTCCTTCATGGCCGGCGCGGCATGCGCGGCCGATAACAGGCACCGCCAGCGCTGGCGCGGCGGTGCAAATGCATGGATTGCGAGGTGCAGGCGGTCTTGAACCCGCGCTCAGTATACCACCACGCCGCGGATGCTCTCACCCTTGTGCATGAGTTCGAAGCCGTTGTTGATGTCCTCGAGCGGCATCGTGTGCGTGATCATCGGATCGATCTGGATCTTGCCCTCCATGTACCAGTCGACGATCTTCGGCACGTCGGTGCGGCCGCGCGCGCCGCCGAAGGCGGTGCCCATCCAGTTGCGGCCGGTGACGAGCTGGAACGGGCGCGTCGAGATCTCCTGGCCGGCGCCGGCAACGCCGATGATGACCGACTTGCCCCAGCCGCGATGCGAGGCTTCGAGCGCCTGGCGCATTACCTTGGTGTTGCCCGTGCAGTCGAAGGTGTAGTCGGCGCCGCCGATCAGGTCGCCGTTTCGCTTCGTCATGTTGACGAGGTACGGCACGATGTCCTCGCCGACTTCCTTCGGATTGACGAAATGCGTCATGCCGAACTTTTCGCCCCATGCCTTGCGGTCGGGGTTGATGTCGACGCCGATGATCATGTCCGCGCCGGCAAGGCGCAGGCCCTGCAGCACGTTGAGGCCGATGCCGCCGAGGCCGAAGACGATGGCCGTCGAGCCGATCTCGACCTTGGCCGTGTTGATGACCGCGCCGATGCCGGTCGTCACGCCGCAGCCGATGTAGCAGATCTTGTCGAAGGGCGCGTCCGGGTTGACCTTGGCGAGCGCGATCTCCGGCAGGACCGTGAAGTTCGAAAAGGTCGAGCAGCCCATGTAATGGTGGATCTTGTCCTTGCCGATCGAGAAGCGCGAGGTGCCGTCGGGCATCAGGCCCTGGCCCTGGGTGGCGCGGATCGAGGTGCAGAGATTGGTCTTGCGTGACAGGCACGAGTAACATTCGCGGCATTCCGGCGTGTAGAGCGGAATGACGTGGTCACCCTTCTTCACCGAGGTGACGCCCGGGCCGACGTCGACGACGATGCCCGCACCCTCATGGCCGAGGATGGCCGGGAAGAGGCCTTCCGGATCGGCGCCCGACAGGGTGAAATCGTCGGTGTGGCAGATGCCCGTCGCCTTCACCTCGACCAGCACTTCGCCGGCGCGCGGGCCTTCGAGCTGTACGGTCATGATTTCAAGCGGTTTTCCGGCCTGAACGGCAACGGCGGCGCGTACGTCCATGGTCTTTCCTTCCAGAGTGTCCGTCGTTTCGGAGATTTGGTTATCGCGGCAGGTAGCGCGTCAGGCGGGCTTCAAGCAGCCGGACGAGGGTGATCAGCACCAGATTGATCAGGAGGTACAGCACGCCGGCGATGGCGAAGACCTCGAGGATCGCATAGGTCTGGCTCATCAGGCGTTTCGCATGGCCGGTGATTTCCAGCACGGTGATGGTCGAGGCAAGGCTCGTTCCCTTGACGACGAGCACGAGTTCGTTGCCATAGGCCGGCAAGGCCTGCCTTATGGCGAGCGGAAACGTGATCCGGCGAAAACACAGGAGTCGCGACATCCCGCAGGCCTGCGCCGCCTCGACGAGGCCACCAGGTATCGACAGGAGGCCGCCGCGCAGGATCTCCGACGTATAGGCGGCGGTGTTGAGCGCCAGCGCCATCACGGCGCAATGAACACCGTCGCCGACGATCCACCAGAGGACGGGATTGTCGCGCACGAAGGCAATCTGGCCGAGGCCGTAGTAGAAGAGGAAGAGCTGAACGAGCAGCGGCGTTCCCCGGAAGACGGTGCTGTAGCCCTTGGCGAAGCCACTGACAAACCGGTTTTTCGAAAGCCGCATGACGGCGAGCGCGAGGCCGAGATTGAAGCCGACGGCGACGGCTGCCAGTGTCAGGACGGCGGTCAGCCACAATCCCTTGGCAAGGGTCGGAACGGCAAGCTGGATGAGATCGAGATCCATGGCCTATGTCCTCGTGCGGGGGCGCAGAAGGCGCTCGATCCGGTCGAAACCACCCTGGCTGACCAGCGTGATGACGAGATAGACGACAGCCGCGATGAAATAGAAAATGAAGGGATGGCGGGTGGAGCCGGCGCCGACGAAGGCGGCACGCATCAATTCCTGCAGGCCGACGACGGAGACGAGGGCGGTATCCTTGATGGTCGTCTGCCAGACATTGTTCATGCCGGGCACGGCAATCCGCAGCATCTGCGGTGCGATGATCCGGCGGAAGATGCGTCTGCCGGGAATGCCGAGCGCACGCGCCGCCTCGATATGGCCACCAGGAACGGCGGCAAGCGCGCCGCGCACGACTTCGGTGGAATAGGCGCCGGATATGGCCGCGATCGCGATAACGGCGATGATGAAGGCATAGCCGTTGCCGGCCAGTCCTTCATAGCCGAAGGCGGCGGCGACCTGCCCGACGAATTCGACGGAGGAGAAGAAGAGAAGATAGATGATCAGGAGCTCCGGCACGCCGCGCACGATCGACGTGTAGAAATCCACCGCCAGCGTCAGCGGGAAGAGCCGCGCCCATTTGATCAGGCCGCAGGCAATGCCGATGACAATGCCGAAGGCCATGCTCGCGATACCGACGGCGATGGTGATCGCCGCGCCGCGCAGGATTGCGGCGATCCAGCCGCCCTCCCATACCTGCCATAATCCAAATTCCATCGGGCCCGCCCAAACCTGTCTGTTATCCTGTCGGAGGCGGTGTCTCCCGGAGGATATCCGGGAGACACCATGTCGGCGTTACTTGCAGGGGCGGGAAATGTCCGTCTTGAACCAGGTCTGGCTCGCCTTGCCGATAGAGCCGTCGGCGACAAGTTCGCAAAGCGCCTTGTCGATGCGCGCCTTCAGCTCGGTGTTTTCCTGGGCGATGCCGACGCCGATGCCTTCGCCGAGCGTCGGATCGGAAGAGCTGGCGATCTTGACGTCCACCAGCTGGAAATCCTTGCCCTCCGGCTTGGCGAGGAAATCCTCCATCGCGGACGCGTCCGAAAAGGCCGTATCGACGCGGCCGCTGGCGAGGTCGATCTGCATCTGGTCGAGCGTGTCATAGGTCTTCAGGTCGGCGTTCGGCACGTTCTTCTCAAGGTAGTGGGCATGGGTCGTGCCGGCCTGCACGCCGACCTTCTTGCCGTCGAGCGCCTTGATCAGGCTGTCGAAATCCTTGATGCCGGCAAGGTCGGACGTCTTCGGCGCGACGAACATGTTGGCGAGTTCGGCATAGCCGATGGAGAAGTTGATCTCCTTCTTGCGGTCCTCGGTGATCGACATGCCCGAAATGATGGCGTCGAAACGCTTGGCCTTCAGTGCCGGAATGAGGCCGTCGAAGGCCTGCACGACGAACTGGCACTTCATTTCCAGCTTGGCGCAGAGCAGGTTGCCGACATCGGCATCGAAGCCGGTGACGTTGCCGACGGCATCGGCCATGCTCCAAGGCGGATAAGCGCCTTCCGTTCCGATCGACAATTCGCCTTCCGCGGCCTGCGCCGTGGTGAGGCCGGTGGCAAAGAGCGTGGCGAGCAACAGACTTTTCAGCTTCATGTTGTGGTTCCCCATATTGAGCTTCGTTGTCGGGTGGGTGAGGCCGGCGGCTGTCAGAACGTCCGGGCCAGGAACTGGCGCATGCGTTCGGAGCGCGGATTGGTGAAAATCTCCGCCGGGGCACCCTCTTCCTCCACCTTTCCCTGATGGAGGAAGAGGATCTTGTGCGAGACCTCGCGCGCGAACTGCATTTCGTGCGTCACAAGGATCATCGTGTTTCCTTCTTCGGCCAGTTGCCGGATCACCCGCAGCACTTCGCCGACCAGCTCGGGATCGAGTGCTGAGGTCGGTTCGTCGAGCAGGATGAGTTTCGGGCGCATCGCAAGCGTGCGGGCGATGGCGGCGCGCTGCTGCTGGCCGCCCGAGAGCTGGCCGGGATATTGCGCGTGCTTGTCGGAGAGCCCGACCTTCTTCAGCAAAGCGTGAGCGTGATCGACGGCCGCCTGCCGCTCTTCCTTCAGCACATGCAGCGGCGCCTCGACGATGTTTTCGAGCACGGTCATGTGCGGCCAGAGATTGAAGTTCTGGAACACCATGCCGACCCGCGAGCGGATGCGCTCGACCTGCCGCATGTCGGCCGGAACGGCATTGCCGTCCGCCGTTTTCTTCATGCGGATTTCCTCGCCGTCGATGACGATGCGTCCGTCGTTCGGCTGTTCAAGCAGGTTGATGCAGCGCAGGAAGGTGCTTTTCCCCGAGCCGGAAGAGCCGATCATCGACACGACCTCGCCCGGCTGCGCGGAGACGCTGACGCCGTTCAGCACAGGCAGGATGCCGAAACGCTTGTGGATGCCGTGCACCTCGATCGCCGGCCGTTCGGCAAGCCTCGGGCCGTTTACGTCGGGATGGGTGACGACGGTAACAGCCGCTGCTGCCGGAACGGTCTTTTCCGGGCCGGCGCCGCCAACCGCCTTGAGGTCGGCGAAGGCGCGATCGAAATGGCGCAGCGATGCGGCAAGGCATGTGCGCTGCCAGTCCGCATCCTCGGGGATGAAGGCGGCGCGCAGGGTTTCCTTGATCCTGCCGCCGAGCGGCGTGTCGACCTTGCCGAACAGATGAAGCCAGTTGTCTGCTTGCACCGCGTCGGAAACGGTGGCGCCGTCCAGCGTGCCGCATTCGACCACCAGCGGCAGGACGCGGGCCTTCGGCAGCGCGGTCCGCACGGCCGCAGAAACATAACCGGTTGCGGTCGCGGCAATGCCGGTATCTGTTGTCGCGTTCGCACCGGTGACGACGACCGAGAGTGTGGGGCCGAAGATGCTCCGCCCCCAGTCCAGCCCGGCGTGCTCACTTTCAGCGACCGACAGCAGCGCCGGATAACCATAGGGACCGGCGCCCGTATGAAGGTCGAAAACGACGACCTCGGCCGCCTGCTGCGCGAAGGTGGAGAGGATGTCGATGAGCGTGCGGTTGGACCAGACCGGGCCATCGCCACCATAGAACAGCCCATCCGGAAAATCGTATTGGCCAGCTTCGATGATTGGGGCGAGGCCGGCATAGCCGCCGGCTTGCCGCTTGGCCGCCTCATAGGTCTCCGCTGCCGCGTCGTGGTCCGGCCCCTCCAGGGCGGAACAGACGAGCGCGCCGTGCAAGGCGCCGTACGGTTCGTTTTTCGGCGGTGCTTTTTGCCAGTCGATAAAATTGCGGTTGAGGTCGACATTGTCTTCGTTCACCCGGCGCGACCATGCGCTGCCCCAGGGATTGATGAGATGGATCGCGAGCACGGCGGTATCGTCGGGAAGCTGCCAGGGCGTGTTCTGGGAGAGCCAGGCGGTCTGGCAGGCCGAACCGAACGGACCTTCGACCCCATGGGTGCCGGAAATCAGCACCATGAGCTTGCGGGCATCGTTGCGGCCGAGATAGGCGACATCGGTCGCAAGCCGCTCGCCGTCTGGACCATGCAGCGGATGCAGATATTCGACGAGGCTCGCCCCGGCGGTGCGCGCGGCGGCCAGGAACCGGGTGCGGAGAGCCGAGTAGTCGCCGGAAAAGAGACCGGATGGCGTCAATGAGGACATGCGATGTGGCTCCCGGTTCGCTTTGGGCAGACTTGCGTTTGCGCTCATGGTTCGTTCCCTCGGGCCGTAGATTGACCCCCTGTTCTGTCTTGTCGGATTGGAGCGGCGCTGCGGCGCGTCACTCCGTGGCGAGAGCGGTCAGCGCCTCGATGAAGCGGTCGTTTTCGGAGCGGCTGCCGATCGTCACGCGGATGAAGGTTTCGTAGCCGGCTTCCTTCCACGGCTTGATGATGATCCCCTTCGACAGGAAGTGATCCAGCGCCGCCCGGCTGTCCCAGCCGACATCGATGAAGAGGAAGTTCGTCTGCGATCCGGCGACGCGAAAGCCGAGGGCTGCGACGCGCTGGGAGACCCGCTGTCGTTCCTGCTTCAGTGCGGCGACCGATGCGCGCATCCATGCTTCGTCTTCGAGTGCAGCGAGTGCGGCGGTCTGCGCGGCGGCATTGACGTTGAACGGTGTCTTGGCGGCGGTCATGGCGCGCGCCAGGCGCAGGTCCGACGTCACGGCATAGCCGACACGCAGGCCGGCAAGCCCATAGGCCTTGGAGAAGGTCCGCAGCACCACCCAGGAGAGATCGGTCTTTGCGAGGGCGGCCAGCCCGTCGGGCATGTCGTCGTCGGTGAACTCGAAATAGGCCTCGTCCAGCACGAGCAGCGTTTGTGGCGGAACCGCCGAGAGAATACGCTCGAGGCCGTCACGGTTAAGCGCCGGCCCGACGGGATTGGACGGCGACGACAGAAAGAAGATCACCGGTTTGCGCGTAAGCATGGCGACGATCGCGGGAATGTCGAAATCCAGGTCCGGCCGCATGGCAACCTTCTCGACCCGCGCGCCGTTGGCGAGCGCCTCTATCTCGTGCAGGCCGAAGCCGGGACAGAGCGTCGCGACGAAGGCGCCGGGACGAAGAATGGCGCGGCACGCCGCGGCGATCATCTCCTCCGAGCCGTTGCCGACGACGATGCGGTCTGCGGGAACGTCGAGCTTGTGGCTGAGGGCCGTGCGCAGTGTCGTGCAGGCCGGATCGCAATACCGCGCCGGATTGAGGCCGGCGAGGGCTGCGGCGACCTTCGGCGAGCAGCCGTCCGGGTTCTCGTTGCTGGCGAGCGCGGCGATGTCCTGCCGGCCGCTGTGCTTCTGCGCGGCGGCGATGTTCATGCCGGCATTGTAGGGCGGCAGACCGGCGACATGCGGGTTGAGCGGAATTTCATCTCGGAGCAGTTTCGTCACGGGTTCTCCTTCGGGTGGCGAGGCCCCCCCCGGTTCAGGCCGCAGCCTCTTGGTCACAGTCGCTACAGATCGAGCACGAGCGAGGATTTCGGCCGGGTACAGCACAGCAGCACCCGATCCCTCGGCATCACGTCCAGCGGCTCCTCGAAATAGTCGACCTCTCCGGAGACGAGGCCCTGCTCGCAGGTTCCGCAGACCCCAGCCCGGCAGGAGAATTCCGGCTCGATGCCCTGTGCCTCCAGGAAGGCAAGGATGGATTCGCTCGTGCCGTCCCAGGAGAGCCTGCGCCCGGATTTCTGAAGAACGATATGAGGTCCGTCGCCTGCGGGGGATTGGTCGTCGGCGGGCGGCTTGACGGGGTGCGGTGTTGTCTGCGCGGCTTCCTTGAGAAGGCTTGCCGGGCCGAAGAACTCATAGGCGATACGTTCCTTGCGGACGCCCAGGCCGGTGAGAATACCATAGAGCGCCTGCATGAAGGGGGGCGGGCCGCACATGTAGATGTCGTAATCGTCGAGCGGCAGAAGTTCCTGGAGGGTGGCGCGTGTCAGGAAGCCTTCGGAATGGCACCGCATCGTGTCGAGGTCGGCGCTTTCTGCGAAACGGTAGCAGAAATGCACGGTGACGCCGGGTCTGAGGGCGGCAAGCTGTTCGACCTCGCCGCGCAGGGCATGGACGGCCCCGCTGTCGCAGGCGTGGATGAACCAGACGGGACGGTTGCTTTCCCGCGCCAGCACATCGAGCATCGAGACCGTCGGCGTCAGCCCGACGCCGCCGGAAAGCAGCACGACGGGCCGGCGGCTCGACGTGTCCAGCTTGAAGGCGCCGCGCGGCAGGTCGATCTCGACGATGGCGCCGGGCTCGATCTCGTCATGCAGCCAGCACGAACTCACACCCGCCGGCACGTCTTGCGACGGTGCGGCCTCACGCTTCACGGTGATCCGATACGTGCCCTCCTCGCGTGGGGACGAGGAGACCGTATAGTTGCGCAGGACATGGCCACCCTTGCTATCGGGAACCCGTATCGTGAGGAACTGTCCGGCCTCGAACGGCCGCCAGTGCTGCCGGTCGAGAGGGGCAAGTCGGAAAGACGTGATGGTGGTGCTTTCGCGTGCCTTCGAGATGACTTCGAAGGGGCGGAAGCGCGAGGCCGCGGCGTCCAGCATTCGGGCGATCCTTACTCAGCCGCTGCGTGGGCAGGCCCGGCTTGCGCCTCGGCAGCGATCATCTGGGCGAGCTTGCGGCGGAAGCGCATCGGGCCGACGTCGATCTTCAGGTCGAGGTTCGGCGTCTGCATATTCGCCATCCCGTGATGGACGGCCTCCAGTACGATACGGTCCTCCTCGAAGGCGCCGCGCACGGACTTGGCGAAGCTCTCGGAAACCTTGGCGTCGTCGGGCGCGAAATTGCGCATCTGGAACCAGTAGTATTTGGTGCGGTTCTCATCGACCGGCGTCATGAAGTTGTAGCTGTCCATGAGGAAGGTGTTTTCCGGCAGCGCGCGGCCTTCGCCGCCCGTATGGGCCGGCGCGAAGATCGCCTTGATGATGGCGTTGCTCGGGTAGCGGACCTCGTAGTGCTGCTTGCGGTCCGTATTGCCCTCGAACTGCAGGAAGGGGGCATAAAAGGGTGCCGGTTCGGAGTCGATCATCCAGCGCCAAACGGTCACGCCATCGTCCTTCACGGTCGTCTCCAGCGGCGTTTCCTCGCAGGCTGAGCTTGCGAAGGACGATTGATGGACCCAAGCGACGTGGGACGGATCGAGCAGGTTGTCGGTCATGTAGAGGTAGTTGCAGTTGAGCGTCATGGACTCGCCGCGATTGATGCCCCATGCCGGGTCGTCGAAATACTCCACCTCGAAAATGTCCTTCGGGTCGGCCTTTTCCGCCTCGCCCATCCATATCCAGAGCAGGCCGTAGCGCTCGTGAACGGGGTAGGAGCGCACCTTGGCGACATGGGGAATACGCTCTGCACCCGGAACGCGGGTGCAGGTGCCCGAACAGTCGAAGGTCAGGCCGTGATAGCCGCATTCCACGTCGTCGCCCTTGATGCGGCCCATGGAGAGCGGCAGCTTGCGATGGGGACAGGCATCCTCCAGCGCGGCGGCCTGGCCATTCTGCCGGCGGTAAAGAACGATCTTTTCGCCGAGGATGGTGACGGGCTTCAGCTCGCGGCTTACCTCGTGATCCCAGGCCGCGACGTACCAGGCATTCTTGAGAAACATCTCGCTCTCCTTGCGTTTTGATAAGCGAATGTTCGTTGTTTTCTCGGCGCCAACAAGTTGCCAGCTGCTGCGTTCTATTTTAGAAAATCTAAATTGGGATGCGTCGCGGGAGGAATGCGTAAAGATGTCGAACCCGTCCTTGCGTGGCTTGCAGGCCTTTGAAGCCATTGGACGATGCGGCTCGGTGAGTGCTGCCGCGGAAGACCTCGGCGTGTCGCCGGGAGCCGTCAGCCAGCTGGTGCGCAATCTGGAGCAATGTCTTGGATTGACGCTTCTGGAGCGGCGCGGCCGGCGGGTGGAATTATCGTCCTGGGGACGGCTGTATTATCGCGAGGTTGCGAAGGGTTTTCAGCAGCTTTCCCACGCCGCCAATGTCCTGACGCGTGCGCGCAACGAAAGCGGCATCGTGCTCAGCGCCCTGTCCTCGGTCGCCAGCCGTTGGGTCAGCCGCAAGATCTTCGATTGGCAGTCGCTCTGTCCGGGCTCGAACGTGCGCATCCTCGGCCAGGAACAGGAACCTCGCCTCGGTGCGGAGGAGGTGGATTTCCGCATCACCTACGGCCGGCGTTCCTACGCCCACGAACACGTAGCAGTTCTGTTCACCGATTGGGTCGTGCCGGTCTGTTCGCCTGCGCTCATTGCAAACGGCGCTCCGCGCTGTCCGCAGGACATCCTCACATTTCCCCTGCTCAATGTGGAATGGGAGGCAGACTACAAGGCGTCGCCGCAATGGAAGGACTGGGCAAGCCTCATCGATGCCGATGGCCGGCAGACCTTTTCCGGCCTTTCTTTTACCTTGTCGAGCAGCGCCATCGACGCGGCCGCCAATGGGCGCGGATTTGTACTCGCGCAGGTTTCCATGGTGCAGGACGAGATTGCCTCGGGCAGTTTGATCGTTCCCTTCGACATTCGCATGAAGCTTTCCGAAAGCTACTATCTCGCCTGGGACAGGACCGCTCTTGAAAAGCCGTTCGGCCAAAGGTTCCACAAATGGCTCCTCGGAATTGCCAGGCAACAGGATCAGTATTCGGCGCCAGCGCTTCCAACAGCCGTCGCGTCATTGTGAACCGCGCCGGGTTTGCCGGAGGCTCCAACTTCTGAGAAAGTGGAGCCGATATGAGCAAGACAACAAACAAATTTTCACCGGAAGTCCGCCAACGCGCCATCCGTATGGTGCTGGATCACGAGGCAGAGCATCCGTCGCGGTGGGCAGCCGTTTCATCTATTGCGGGCAAGATCGGTTGCTCGCCAGCCACGCTGCATGAATGGGTGAAGAAGACCGAGGTCGACAGCGGCAAACGAGCAGGCCTGCCGAGCGACGCGGCCGAGAAGATGAAGGCTCTGGAGCGGGAGAACCGCGAGCTTCGTCAGGCCAACGAGATTTTGCGTAAGGCGTCTGCTTATTTCGCGATGGCGGAGCTCGACCGCCCCTTCAAACGATGATCTCGTTCATTGACGAACACCGTGGCGTGTTCGGGGTCGAGCCGATCTGCAGGCTTTTGCCGATTGCCCCGTCAACCTACTATGAGAACGTCGCCAAGCGCCTGGACGTGGATCGCCTGTCGACCCGCGCCCGCAGCGATATCGGCCTGAAGATCGAGATACGCCGGGTGTTCAATGAGAACTTCCAGGTCTATGGCGTGCGCAAGGTCTGGCGGCAATTGCAGCGGGAGGGCTTCGACATCGCCCGCTGCACTGTCGCTCGGCTTATGAGGGTGATGGGGCTGCAAGGCATCATTCGTGGCAAACCGATCCGCACGACGATCAGTGACAAGACCGGCCCATGCCCGCTCGACCGGGTGAACCGGCACTTCTTCGCGCCTGCGCCGAACATGCTCTGGCTTTCTGATTTCACGTATGTCGCGACCTGGCAGGGCTTCGTTTACGTCGCGTTCGTAATCGATGCCTTTGCTCGCCGCATCGTCGGTTGGCGGGCAAGTCGGACTGCCCATGCGGGTTTCGTTCTCGATGCACTCGATCAGGCGCTTCATGATCGGCGGCCCGTGCACCGTGGTGGACTGGTCCACCATTCCGACCGCGGATCGCAATATGTGTCCAGACGCCATCGGCCGGCACGCGGGCGCCGGGCCGCAGGATCACGACATCCCCGACGACAAGCTCCGCTGCGGGAACCTCCAGCACCGAGCCATCGGCCTGCCAGCGGAACGCCGTTTCGGGACGAAGCGCCATCAGCGCCTCGACGGCGCGGCGCGCACGGCCGAGCGCCTGGTGCTCAAGCGTCGTCGACACGCTGAACAGCGTCAACAGCACCGCGCCATCGACATCGCGCCGGCCACCAGCCCGGCGACACCGGCGACGAGGATTTCCTGCGATGCAGCGGTCGCCGCCGCGACACCGACGATGAGGCTCGACGTCGAGATCAGCCCGTCATTGGCACCCAGCACCGCCGCGCGGAGCCAGCCGATACGTTCGATGAGTTGGCTTTCCCTGTGGACGGCGCGCATGGCATCTCCGATTTCAGCAGATCGGCTGTGGTTACACGACTTCAGGCAATGGATTTAGAATTATTCTAAATGTATGCCATAGAGACGGCAGCACATCAATCTTCGCGGCGCTTTCTTCCCGTCACCATGGCGCGAACGAGGTTTTCCCGGTGCTCGACGCTGGCTAGAACAACGCCGGCGATATGCAGGGCGACCAGCCCGATGGTCGAATAGACAAGGGCCTTATGGACATCCTCCACCCAGCCGACACCCCAATAGGCATCCGTGGTCATCATATAGCCGGTGGTCACGATGCCGGACACCGCCGCGAGCAACAGAACGACCATGGCGCCCCCCGCCGGATTGTGGCCGAGATACCGCTTGGCGCGGAAGGCGAGGCTGTCACGGAGGAACGCGAGAATCGTCGTAGGGGCATAGAGGAAATTGGCGAAGCGGGCGTGATGCGGCCCCAGCAGCCCCCAGACCAGGCGCAAGGCGATCAGCCCGGCGATGGCATAGCCGGAGAGGATATGGGCCTTCTTCCATTCGTCGCCGGTGACGAAGGAGAAAACGAAGAGGCAGACCAGCGACCAGTGAAAGACCCGCACGAGCGGGTCCCACACCTTGACGCTTTCCCCCGCCCCGCTGGTTCGGGAGAGTGGCGCCATCATTCCGCTCCTTCCGAGCCGACCGGCTCGCCGGTCTGCGGATTGAAGATCGTCTCGACCTTGGCGCCCTTGGCATCGATCGCATAGACTTCGTAGCAGCCGTTCTCGACCTTTATCCGCCGGACGTCGAGGCCCATCGCCTTGGCCTTGTCCTTCATGGCATCCTCGGTCATCCATTTGTCCTTCGGCACGTCGCAGCTCTTGCCCTCATCTTCGGCACGGGCCGCACCGGCGGCAAAAAGGCCGAGAAGGGCGGTTGCGAGAAGGATTGTCTTCATGGAATTTCTCCTTGTGGCCGGCCGGAGCACCCTGCCCCGACGCTGGACGCACCATAGGCAGCCGTGGCTGAGCGATGGCTGACGGGAAATGTCAGCAAAATTTCAGCCTCGCCGTGCTAGGCTTCGAACATGCGTGTGCTCTTCATGTCCGTCATCACCCTTTCCCTTGCCGGGCTCCTTTCGGCCGGCGCAATCGCTCATGCAGACGATGAGGGGGACGACGCGGACGGACGCACCCTCGACGCCGTTCAGGAGGCGGTCGAGAAGGGCGCGATCAAACCGTTTTCCGAGTTGCGCGACATCGTCAGCCGGCGTTTCCGGGGCGATATCGTCCGCGTGGAACCACGCCGGAAGCACGGGATCTTCCTCTACAAATTCAAGGTTCTGTCGCCCGAAGGGCAGCTCGTCGAAATAGAGATCGACGCAGCGAGCGGCACGATCCTCGAAGTCGAGAACGAATGATGCGCATCCTGCTCGTTGAAGACGACCGGCTGATCGCCCGCGATCTCATCGCCCATCTGGAGCGGGCGGGCTATGTCGTGGACCATGCCCGCGACGGCGAAGACGGCTGGTATCGCGGCGACAGCGAGGATTTCGCCGCCGCCATCCTCGATCTCGGCCTCCCCTCCATGGATGGCATGACGATCCTGAAACGCTGGCGCAAGGACGGGCGCCGCTTCCCCGTCCTCATCCTGACGGCGCGCGGCAATTGGGAAGAGCGCGTGGAAGGCATCGATGCCGGGGCGGACGACTATCTCGCCAAGCCCTTCCAGATCGCGGAAGTCCTCGCCCGCCTGCGCGCTATCCTGCGCCGCTATGCCGGCGAGCCGAGCCCCGTCCTCAGCGCCGGCGGCCTACACCTGGACCCGCGCGTCAAATCGGTGACGCTTGGGGACCGGCCGGTCGACCTGACGCCGCTCGAATATCGCTGCCTGCACCATCTGCTCCAGAACCGCGAGCGCCATGTCAGCCAGCAGGAACTGACCGAGCAGCTCTACGCCCAGGATTTCGACCGCGACAGCAATTCGGTGGAGGTGCTGATCGGCCGGCTGCGGCGCAAGCTGGGCAAGGCTTTCATCGAGACGCGCCGCGGCTACGGCTACCGGATCGCCGCCGCATGAGATGGCCAACCTCCATTCGCAGCCGCCTCCTGCTGATTTCCGCGTTGACCGTGAGCCTCGCGCTGACACTGACCGTCACCTTGCTGGTCTCGCTCTTCTCCAGCAACATCCGCAACCGCATCGATGCGGAGCTGACCAGCCATATCAACACGCTGGCCGGCGCGCTGTCCTTTGCCGCCGACGGCACGCTCCAGCGCCCGGAAAGCCCGCTCGACCAGCGCTTCGCCACGCCCTATGGCGGGCTTTACTGGCAGATCGTCGACGATGCGCGGGGGCAGACCGTCCGCTCGCTGTCGCTGTTCGACACGGCCCTTGCCCTGCCCATGGACAGGCACGCCGAGGGCGCGGTTCATCGCTACCTGCTGCCCGGCCCGGCCGGAAGTTCATTGATCGTCCTCGAGCGGCTCGTGCAGGTCGCTGCACCGGAGGGGAAACGCGCGCTGCGCATCGCGGTCGCCATCGACGCGCAAACGCTGGAGGAGGCCAGAGCCGCCTTCATCCGCGACATCCTGCCGGCCGTCGCCGGGCTCGGCGTCTTCCTCGTCGTCGCGTCGATCCTGCAGCTCACCCTCGGGCTGCGGCCGCTGGCGGCGCTGAACGAAGGGATCGTGCGCATCCGCGAGCGGCGTGCCAACCAGTTGACCGGCGCCTATCCCAGTGAATTCCAGAGCACCGTGGCGGCAGTCAATGCGCTTCTGGATACGCAGGAAGCGATGATGGGCAAGGCGAGGAAGCGCGCGGCCGACCTCGCCCACGGCCTGCGCACGCCGCTGACGGTGCTCTCGAACGATGTCCTCACTCTGCGCGACAAGGGTGAGGCGGCCATGGCGGACGAACTGGAGCACCTGGCGTCCGTCATGCGTAATCATGTGGAACGGGAACTGGCGCTTGCCCGCATCGCCGCCAGCGCGGACCTGCGCCGTTCGGACGCCGACGTAGCCATGATCGTCGGCGAACTTGTGCGCATCCTCAAGCGCTCCCCTTCCGGCGAGCGGCTGCGGTTCGAGATCGACGGCCCAAACACCGAGACCGTGCCCATGGACCCAGCCGACTTTCGCGAACTCATCGGCAACCTGCTCGAAAATGCCGTCAAATGGGCGACGGCCGAAATTCGCGTGCGCTGGAAGCGCAACGAAGACGGCCTGCGTCTGACGATCTCGGACGACGGTCCGGGCGTGCCGGAGCAAGAACTCGGCAATCTCACCCGCCGCGGCTGGCGTCTTGACATGGCATCCCCCGGCTCTGGCCTCGGTCTCTCCATCGTTCGTGAAATCGTCGATGTCTATCGCATCGGTTTTATGCTGCGGAACAGAAAGGCCGATAGCGGGCTGGAAGCCGAGCTTCTGTTCGCTCATACATGATGCAAACCGTCACGCAGATGGACGCCCCCCATCGACTCTCGCGCTTCGGCGTTGCATCCTGCCCTACAGAAACGACACGCGGTTCGTTCCCCACCGCATCCATAGCAATGTAAAATCGAAATGCTCATCCAAGAAGGCGACAAGAGGACTCCGGCAACAGACCTGATGCTGGCTTCAATTCTGGCGTTCGTCGCAGGCGGCGTGAACAGTGCCGGTTACCTTGGCTACCGCTATTTCTCAGCCAACATGACCGGCAATGTCTCGATGGCCTCCGATTTCCTCGCAGTCTCCCGGTCCGACCTGGCACTGGGATTCCTGACGATCGTCGTGATGTTCATCCTTGGTGCCTTCATCGCCTCGTGTCTCATCGAAGTCGGCAAGCGGCAGCTACGTCGTAACATCTACGCCCTCACATTGATCGTCGAAGCCGCGCTTCTGATGCTTGTCGGGCTTTTCATCACCCTGAGCGCACGCTCCCCGAATGGTGTGCTGGTGGTGGGCCTGTTGAGCCTGACCATGGGATTGCAGAATGCGGCATCGACGCGGATTTCCGGCAGTCGCGTAAGAACGACCCACGTTTCGGGTGTAGCAACCGATATCGGGGTGGGCATCGCCATGCTTCTGGGAAACAATTCCAGCTCCGACAGGCTGGCCATCGTGCTGCGCTTGAAACTCCACCTCGTCACGATTGTCTTCTTCGCACTCGGTGGCGTATTTGGCGTTCTTGGATACCAGCACCTCGGGGGATTATCCTTCTGCGCTTTGGCGATGCCTCTACTCCTGCTAAGCATCAGATATCTCCGGTAATGCAGATGGAGAAATGCTGCCCGCTCTGCCGGACGGCGCGCACTTGCAAATTGAGCAGACTGTCGGCTTTGAAGTGTCACAACTTTAGACTGAAGGACCATAATAAAGGCGCAAATATACCTCTACTCCAGCCGGATACCGGCCAGCACCGACACATCGCCATAGCAACCGTCGACTATCCCAAGAACACAATTCAAATCCGAATCTACTGTTATTCTGGCCCACGATCACCGTATTTGAGCAGCCCCTTCACCGCCTCGCCATCCAAAGCCTGCGCATCGAACAGCGCCGTGGTGAGCGCGTCGAGCTTGTCGCGGTTCTCACTGATGATTTCGACCGCCCTCGCAAATGCCCTTTCCAATCCCGCATGGATGCGGGCTGCGAGATCGGGATTACCGTCGAGCACGGCGGTCGGGTCCTTGTCATCGCGGTAGAGCAGCGGCTGAATCGCACCGAAGCCGAGGGAACGCTCCATGGCGAGCGCCATCTTCGTTGCCCTGGCGAGACCGCTTTCGTCCGAACCAGCGGACCCGGCGGACACCTTGCCGACCACGATCTGCTGGGCGGCGCGCCCCGCCATGAGCATGGCAAGCATGTCCTTACGGTACCCCAGCGTATCAGCATTTGCCTAAACCCGCAATCTTCCAACCTATCGGTCCCACCAATTGTGGGTTGCTATGATCCGGGCCGACTTCATGGCCTGAGTAAAGTCGTAGGAGCTACGGCGGTTAAGAAATTCCTACATTAAGCAACCTGTGATGAAATAAACAGCAGAGAGATCAGAAATTAAACTTGATAAATTTCAAAAGGTTAAGCGTGCAAATCCGCGCCTCTCACGTTCTGGCGCATTCTCCACATCAACTGTCGCGATATGAAATCTTGGGTTGAATGGAATTTGGAAGCCGATACGGGGTCCCGTTACAACGTCGATTGACAAGAATAGCTGGCCAAAGTCCAGCCACCACCAGGAGGCACGGCCATTTTCCGGTCCTGTCAGTCCGAATTGTGCGATTGCTTCAAACTTTGCCCATAAACCTCAGGAACCCTTCGACAGGTCTCCCGGCCTGCCGAAAAAAGAGGTCCTGTCGCTATCGGCCGGACTCCGCCCGAGGCGTCTCGCAGAAGAAACAGCACGTCTAGGCCAAGGTGCTGGGCAAGCTCGGTCCCGGACGTCGGACCGAGAACCGTCAACGCGGTCGCCCAGGCATCGGCTTCAGCGCAGGTTCGCGCGACGACCGTGACCGAAGCGGGCGACGACAGTAGCGGCGCACCGCGGCGCGGATTCATGGTGTGCGAGAGACGGCGACCGTTCACGACAGTCCAATGCCGGTAATCGCCAGAGGTGGCGACCGCAGCCTCCTGCAAGGCGAGGACGGAGTGCGGCGCTCGACGGGCCGCGTCGGGACCTTCTACGGCAATGTTCCACGGTTCACCATCGGGGCGCAGACCGAGCGCCCTCATCTCGCCGTCAATTCCCACGAGGCCGGAAGTTATGCCGAAGCGCCCGAGGATCGCGACCAGCCGGTCGACGCCATATCCCTTGGCAATGCCGTTGAGGTCGATCGTGATCGGCGCGCGCTTGCGCACCGCCGCGCGAACAGGATCGAGCTCGAGCGCCACATGGGCGGGTTGGCGCGATGTCGCGAGTGCCTTCCGGATCAGGGCCCGGTCGGCCGCTTGCGGGCCAAAACCCCAGGCAACGACCGCATCGCCCACGCCGATATCGAAAGCTCCGCCCGACGCACGGCCGATTTCGAGCGCAAGATGCAGAACGTCTGCCAGACGCGCCGGCACATCGATCCAGTCGCCGACGGGACCGGCGTTCAACCTCATCAGAGCGCTGTCGGGCTTCCAGGTGGACATCTGCGCGTCCACCTCGTCCATTTCCGCCTGAAGAGCGTGCCGAACCGCCTCCGGATCGAACCCTGCCTCCGTGTAGAACAGCGCGGACCAGCGCGTTCCCATGGTCGGTCCGTTGAGCGCGTGCCTCATCGGATCAGTAGACGTCTTCGACATAGCGTCCCTCCGCCTTGAGCAGGGCCGGCGTCAACCCTACCGGCGCGAGAATCTCGGCAAGCGCCGCCGAAACGCCGACGGCCATATCCCGCCCACCACAGACCATGATGCGCGCGCCGCCGCGGATCATGGCCGCGATCTGGGCGGCTTCCTCAAGAAGAGCGTGCTGGACATAGCGCGGCATCCGCCCGCGCGAGCAGGCCCCGACGAGCCGGTGAAGGCGCCCTTCGCGATGCCAGCGCGTCAGTTCGTCCTTGTAGAGGAAATCACTGGCAGGATGACGCATTCCGAAGAACAGGTGGATCGGACGGCGACGCGCATTGGCGCGCACGAAGCCCGCCAGCGGCCCTATCCCTGTTCCAGCTCCGATCAGGATCAGCGGTATCCTGCTCCTGCCGGCATGGAAGCCGGGATTGGTTCGGATGAATGCGCGAACGGCACATCCTGGCTCCAGATTGAAGAGCTGCCCGGAACAGAGCCCCGCCGGATGCTTCTTCACGACGATCTCGATGAAGCCATCGCGCCGTCCCGAAGCCAGCGAGTAGAACCGGGGAACGGACGAGCCCTCGGGCAGCACGCCGAGAAGATCGCCTGCCGAAAACCGGCCGAAGCCACGCCCGGCCAACCGATGCCAGAACGGGACTTTGGGCAGCGCGAACTGCAGGATCACTGTCGGAGCTTGCACCTCCGCGCCGTATTCGCGCCGCGAAACGAGGGTCAGTGGGGAGGCCGCCGGCAAGGCTGGCCGATGGACAAGCTCCAGCCCGATCCCCATCGCCTCACCCAGCGATCGTCCCCAACGGGCAAAATCCTGCGGCGACTGCCGGTCGACGGTTTCGTATGGGATGAGCGTGCTCCCCCCTCGCGCCTCGGCGGCCCTCGCAACGACCTGGGCAAAGGCGCAGTAGGCCGGGAAGCTGCGGTCACCGAAGCCGAGCACGGCGATCGGAATGGTTGGCTCTACCGGCAGGGTTTGCAGGCGATCGAGAAACCCCCGCGCCGAAGCGGGCGCATCGCCATCGCCATAGGTTGCCGCAAGGATGACAATGCGCCGGGCATGCCGGTAGCGCTCAGGATCGAATGACGACATCGGCGCGGTGTGAACCGCCTGCCCGAGCTTCGTCAGCGCGGCGTGCAGTGTCGCAGCGAAGCTCCATGTGCTGCCGCTCTCACTGCCGACAAGCAGGATCGTTTCCGCACGTCCAGCCGTTACATTGCCGTGAATCCGTGGCCGCCCGCGCCGCCCCGCCAGCCACAGGATGAGGCCGGTGCCCGCCATCGCCGGCACGCCGAGCGCCATCATGCCGAGCACGAGGCCCAAGGCGGCCGCGCCGTGGCCGGTATGCAGCATATAGATGGTCTCCGAGAGACGCTGCCATCGGGTCAGGTCGCTCCAGGCCAGCAGCACGCCGGTGCCCTGATCCAGATAGCCCGTGCCGCGATCGGTCTTGAGCGTGAAGACATCCGTCGCATCGGCCGGATCGGGAAACGCCAGGCTGCGCAGTTCGGTGACCGGTGTCCGTTTCAGCAGGTCGATATGCGATGCGGCCATGCCGGTCCGGCCGCTCGCCTCAATGTGGGCGACGGGAGATATGGCGACGTCGGGAAGGAGATCGAATATCGACGCCGTCATCCACAATGCAGTGGCCGAGGACAAGACGAGGCCTGCGACGGCGACGCGCGCGATCTCGACATGCAATCTTCCGGCGAGCGGCCCGCGTATCGGCGCGAACCATCGCCGCCAGCCGCCAGCCCTGCGGGCAACGAGCATGGTGCCGGACACAGCCAGGACCAGCATGGCGGCAGCGCCCATTGCCGCTGCGATACGCCCGCCGTCACCGAGAAAGAGCGACCGGTGCAGACCGGTAAGCCACTGCTCGACGGCATTCGGATCGCTGGAGGCGACACCCAGCCCTGTTGCGGGATCGATGATGGCGGCCTGAGGTGCCCCATCCTCGAACCAGTAGGCGGTGATCTTACCGGAGGGCGCGCGACGTATCTGTTCTATTTGAGGGTGGATGGCGAGGATACGTCCGGCCAGCGTCCCGACGGAAAGCCCTGCCTCGGCCTGCGGGGCGGACAACCGTTCGGCGGCGGGAAACAGCGAGAGTGCTGCACCGCTAAGGCTCAAGACCAGTAGAAAAAGAGCGGCCAGAAGGCCTGGCCAGCGATGGATGGCACGGATCATGTCGTCCACCGCCTAGAAGGAGTAGGCAACGGTCGAAACGTAGCGTCGACCGCGAACAGACGCCTTTGCGCCCGCAGTGGTCAGGGGAACGGCGACCTCGTTGGGGCTGTCACGCATGTCCTCCACGGCTGCGTCGACATGCAGCGTGTAACCTGCGTCGAAAAGCGCATCGGCAAGGTCGAGCGAGATCTCCAGCGTGCGCCCCGCACCGACGCTGGCGCCGGTAATGCCGTCGATGCCAGCGCGGCCGCCAGTGGCGCGATACCAGCCCGATAGATGCTCGTAATATTTGGACTTGCCGCCAGCGACCCAGAGCGTGCCGGCATATTTGCCCTGGGGATCGGTGACATAGAGCGCGAGATAGGCGCCGTCGCCGCCATAGTTGGTCAGCGTTGTGGTCAATGTCACCGGCCGGGCCATGGCGAGGCCGGGGAACGTGAGGGCGGTTGTCATGGCGAGAGCTGCGAGAAGCGATTTCATGTCGGCTTGCCTTTTGCGAGGAAACGGTGTCCGGGTCGTCGCAGAGCGCCGACCCGTCCTCGTCACTGTGGCGAAGCCGCCTGAGAGCTGCCTGACGGTCATCGGGATTTTCCGTCAGCACTTCGTCAGGAAACATCGGACACGGTCAGGTCCGCAGCAGATGCAGGAGCGGCCGGCCTGTCGGCAGGCCAGCCGCGAAAACTCCGGGGACTGAACAAGACGGCAGCCAGCCACGCTCCGCTCAGGCGCGTGGCTGGCTGCCGCTGCGTTAGCGCGGAGACATCCGCTGCAACGTCCCGTCGCGCAGGACGTACTGGTGCCAGACCGCCATCGCGGCATGCAGTCCGGCAAGGTAGAGGATGATCGTGCCGGCATTCTCATGAATGTCCGCGATCAGGCCCGGTGCGCCCTGCACCCGCTCGGTGATCGCCGGAAGCTGGAAGCCGAAGAAAGAAACGGGAACACCGAGGCGCGACGCCGCGTACCAACCGCTCAACGGCAGGGCAATGAGGAACAGATACAACAGCACATGTCCGGCTTTGACGGCAAGGGCGAGACGGCCATTGGACTGCGGCGCGTCCGGGGTTCCGCCCGCAAGGCGCAGGATCAAGCGCGGAAGCACCAGGACGAGCACGGCCAACCCGAACGAGAAATGCAGCAAGGGCGGGTTTTCGGCCATATGACGGCCTCCCGTCGAGGTCAGCCAGGCCCCGAGGATCAGCAGGGCTGTCAGCCAGTGGATGACGATCATGCTTCTGGAATAACGGGCCGGATCATGAGGCATGGCGGGATCTCCTTGCGACGGTCGCAGCGCTTGAGCGATAGCGAGATGGGATTGCTACTTGATGGTGGTCTTGGGCCGCACGGTCGTCCCGAGCAGGGTGTTGGAGGATGTTCCGCCTACGGTGTCGTTCTGCGAGGCTGGCGGCCGCTGACGCCTCGATCCGTGACGGTCGTCATCGCGATCCCTGTGCCGGAACTTGACGATTTCGAGGGTTTCCGGATCGACCTTGGCCTTGAAAGCCAGGCCATTCCGGTCGGTTCCCCGGATTTCGTAACAGCCGTCATCGATCTTGATCCTGGCAACGGTCCAGCCTTGACTGGCGGCCATTGTTTCGACCGCTTCCCGCGGCTTCCATCGATCCATCGAGACATGGCAATCGTCGTCGTCAGCCTTGGCGATACCGGGACCGGAAAACGCCAGAACGAGGATCGCGGCCAGCAAATGTTTCATCGTTTCATTGTTCCTGATCAACGCGCTTTCGGGGGGAACCATGGCACGCTCTCCTGACGAACGCCTGAAGCAGCGATGGGGCGGTCTTCAGCAAACCGACAGCATCGGACGCTAGGCAGGAGGATGGCGAGACGGGTGACCCTGGGATGAGAGTTCTACTGATCGAAGACGATGCTATCCTCGGAAAGGCCGTGCGCGAGCAGGTTGCCGCCCTCCACTCGGTGGACTGGGTGACACGGCTCGATGCGGCGCGCGAACATCTCCAAAGCGCGGCATACGATCTCATCCTGCTCGATCTGATGCTCCCGGACGGATTGGGCATCGCCTTTCTCAAAAAGCTTCGAGCCGAGGGCAGCGTGACGCCGGTCATCATCCTGACGGCGCTCGACCAGATCTCCGACCGCATCGCGGGCCTCGATGCCGGCGCCGACGACTACATGATCAAGCCGTTCGATCTGTCGGAACTCTCCTCGCGGCTGAATGCGGTGGCGCGGCGATACAGCGGCAACCCGAATCCTCTCATCGAGATCGGCGACCTGCGCATCGATCTCGCCGCCCGGACCGTGATGCACGGCGCGCGCCCTGTTGAGCTTACCGGTCGCGAATGGGCGCTGTTCGAAGCATTTCTGCAGCGGCCCGGCATCGCGATGACCAAGGCGCAGCTCGAAGATCGGCTCTATGCATTCGGCGCAGAGGTCGAGAGCAATACGATCGAGGTTCACGTCAGCAGACTGCGCAAGAAGCTCGGCCACGGCGCGATCGATACGGTGCGGGGCATCGGGTATCGTCTTGGAACGGCAAGATGAAGCGGCCCAGGAGCCTGCAATGGCGGCTCTCGCTATGGCTGGGGCTAGGGCTAACGGTGTTATGGGCACTTGCCGCGGTCGTGACCGCGCAGATGCTGCGCCACGAAATGGACGAGGTGTTCGACAGCGCCCTCGAAGAGACGGCGCAACGCATCCTGCCGCTTGCGGCGATCGAGATCATCGGCCGCGATGCCGACGACACCGAACAGCGCGTTGCCACGCTCCGCCAGCACGACGAGTATTTCACCTATGTCGTGCGCGATGCCGCGGGCAAGGTTCTGCTGCGATCGCACAGCGCCGATCTCGCGGCATTCCCGCCGTTTTCCGGAATGGGCTTTGCCACGACGCCGACGCACCGCCTCTACTCCGACGCGACCCTCCAGCAGAATCTGACCATCACCATCGCGGAGCCCCTGTCGCATCGCCGGATGACCGCCGGGCGACTGTTGCTCGGGCTGAGCCTGCCGCTGGCCGTCATTGTCCCGCTCGGCTTGATCGGCATCTGGGTCATTGTCCGGCTGTCCATGACCCCGGTTCGGACCTTCCGCTCGCAGATCGAGGCGCGCGGCGGCGGTGATCTGACACCCATCGACGCGGAGGACCTGCCCTCGGAGATCGGCCCCGTCGCCAAAGCGGTCAACCACCTCCTGGACCGATTGACGCGTACCTTGCAGGCCGAGCGCAGCCTGGCGGCCAAATCGGCCCATGAGCTGCGGACACCGGTGGCTGCTGCACTGGCGCAGGCGCAGCGCATGATCGCGCAAGCGCCGGACGACGCCACGCGCGAGCGCGCCGAGGATATGCAGACCGCCTTGCGGCGCCTTTCCCGCCTCACCGAGAAACTCATGCAACTGGCGAGAGCCGAGGGCGGACGCCTTCTCGCCGAGGCGCCGGTCGAGATCGGCGCCATCCTGCGGATGGTTGTGAGCGAATTCGACGGGCAGGCCGAGACTGCAGGGCGCATCGACCTGACACTGCCAGACGCGCCGGTATTCGCAAGCATCGACGCCGACGCCTTCGCCATCCTGGCCCGGAACCTGATCGAAAACGCCCTCAAGCATGGCGTGCGGGACGAACCGGTCGCCGTCACCTTGTCGGCAGACGGCTGTCTGCGCGTCACGAACGCCGGCCCGGTCGTGCCTTCCGCAGTGCTTGCGCGGCTGAGCGAGCCCTTCGAGCGCGGTCAGGCTCTGGTGCGGGGGGCCGGCCTGGGGCTCGCCATCGCCCGGACCATTGCTGCCGGAACAAATGGACGGATAGAACTCCAATCTCCCGCAAGCGGCAGGATTGACGGGTTTGAGGCAAGGTTCTTCATAGACAAATGATCATCGACATCGACGCCAGATGCTGAAAGGCAACTCGGGAGACCATGGACACTGACGCCCTGCTCAGCCGCCTTGCGGTATCGCTTTCGATCGGTCTGCTGATCGGCCTGGAGCGTGGATGGCGTACCCGCAACGAGGAAGACCATCTGCGCGCGGCAGGTCTACGAACGTTCGCGCTGACCGGTCTCACCGGCGGCATTACCGGCGCCCTGGCCCGGCAGTTCGACTCTGGCCTCGTGATCGGTCTTGTTTTCCTCGGGTTCACCGCGGCATTCGCCTCCTACCACTGGCTCGAAGCGCGGGCCGAGCGAAATTACAGCGCGACATCCGTCGTCGCCGGCATAGCCACGTTCCTGCTGGGAACGCTTGCCGTCGTCGGCGACCTTGCAGCCGCCATCGCCGGGGCTGTTGCCACGGCTGTGCTGCTTGCCCTGCGCGAGCCGTTGCATCGTTGGGTCGCGTCGCTGAGCTGGAATGAGATCCGGTCGGGCCTGACGCTTCTGGCAATGACCTTTCTCATGCTGCCGATCCTGCCGAACAGGCCGGTCGATCCCTGGGGCACCGTCAATCCATATGAGATCTGGTTGCTGACCATCCTGATCGCCGCGGTCTCCTTCGCCGGCTACGTCGCCGTCCGCGTGTTCGGGGACCGGCTTGGCGTCCTGATGACGGCGATCGCGGGCGGGCTCGCCTCTTCGACAGCGACGACCTTGACGCTGGCAAGGCTTGCCCGCCGGCACCCCGAGTCCAGCACGCTGCTTTCCTGTGGCGTGCTTCTTTCCGGCTTGACCATGATCATCCGCGTTGCAGTCGTGGCGACGGCCTTGAACCCAAGCTTGCTTCCGCATCTCAAATGGCCATTGCTCATCGGCGGTGGCGTGCTCGCCATCGGCGCCGGGCTCCTGCTGCTACAAAGTCGCGGCTCCTCCGAACAGCCGGAACTTACGATCACCAACCCGCTGGAATTGGCGCCTGCCCTGAAAATGGGGACACTCATCACCGTGGTCATGGTGGTGTCGCATCTGCTTCAGCAGTCGTTCGGGAATGCGGGCGTTCTGGTGACCGCCGCCGCTTCGGGCATCGCCGATGTGGATGCGATTTCGATCTCCATGGCCCGCCTGGCGTCGCATTCGATCGAGCCCGGTCTTGCGGCAGATGCGATCCTGATCGCCGTGGCCATGAATACACTTGTCAAAGCCGTGATGGCGGCATGGGTCGGAGGCTCAAGGATCGGCGGGCCCGTCAGCGCCCTTAGCGTGCTCGGCCTTGCGGCCGGCATGGCAGCGTCTCTGTATCTTGGCCGTTCGTGAATTGAGGGGGAGATTGCGGCCGGGCATGCGGCCACACTCGGGCCTTGATGGGTCGGTCTGGTCGGCTGTAAGCGATGGTTTCGGGGAGAGTGGTGTCGCTGATCTCCCCGAAATCGGGTAATGCAAGCGGGGCAGCAAAACGCGGCCTCGCAGTCCCCTCACGCGTTGCGGAGCGATGCCACGATCTTGTCTTTTAACATCAGCCGCTGGCGGCGCAGATCGGCCTCGGCTGCTTCGGAAATGGCGTCGAGACGTGTCTCGGACCGATGAATCTTGTCGTTCACCGCGTCATATTCCGTCAAAACATGCGCAAACTCCGGGCTTTTCGCCTTCAGGGCATGAATGGCGTCCATCTGGTCTGGGAATTCGTCGCCAAGAGTGTGAGGTGTATTCGACAAGGTTCTTTCTCCTTTTCTGCAATTTCGCCCCGGCGTCAGGGCTTTTCGACGCGCGCGACCTGATAGGTGACAAACGCGCCTTCCCGCCCGACCGAGATGTATTCGCCAAGACGGAAGCACTCCTCGCCCAGGCGGAAACCGATCTCGTCGTCCCGATCACCCGGCTCGTAATCGAAATACCACTGCCCGCCGGGCTTGCGCCGCAACAGCCCGATGCGGGCCGTCTTACCGTCCCGAAAATATCGGACGCGACAGGCGTCGCGAGATTTCTTCCATTCCAGCGGATCAAGGAATCCTTCGTGGTTGAGCGGAACCAGAAGATCATAGCCTTCTTCCCGATCTCCCTCCGGATGGTCTTTGCCGCGAGCGAGAACCAACCGCACGTGGTGGAAACTTGAGGGTAGTTCTTGTGCCTTGACCACGATCCGATCCTTCATTTCCCCCCTGATACACCATTGGCAAAGGAACGTTCTTGATCTGGCGCAAGTGAGACGAGGCATGTGTTATCCGATGCCGGCGACTATCCGGAACGGTCGAGATGGGCCTGCGTCAGGATGACCGCGCCGATCGCCGCAGGCTGAACCGGAAGCTTCTCCCAGTTAAGCTCGCGCAGGTTCTTGAGCCCCTGGAACAGCCCGCAGTCGATAAGGATGCGGTGGCGCGCCGAGCGATGTCAAAGTCAGCATCGGTGTCCCTTTGCGGTTTTTAGGACAGGGAAGGTCCGGCTGCCGCCCAATCAGCACTGGGTCCAATCATGGTGTGGTGGGCGAGGTCGCCCGCGATCCGGACGTGCTGCCCGTTTGATCCTGGAACTCATATTGACGAGAATGGTGGAGATAGCCGTCGGTGGCGCGGATTCGGTCCGACAGGAGGCGTAGGCCATTCAGCACGACCAGAACGGTGCCGCCTTCGTGTCCGATCACCGCGAGCGGAAGCGGCAGGTCGAAGAACAGGCCGCCGGTCACAAGTACCAGCATGGCGCCGATCGCGAGGACGAGATTCTGTCGGATGATGACGGCCGTCCGCCGTGCAAGCCGGTGCGCATCGGCCAGCTTCTTCATGTCTTCCGACAGCAGGGCGACGTCGGCGGCCTGCAGTGCGACGTCCGACCCCGCCGCGCCCATGGCGATGCCGACGTCGGCGCGAGCCAATGCGGCGGCATCGTTGACGCCATCGCCGACGAAAGCGACCTTGCCATCACGCGCGAGGTCGCCGACCTGGAGCACCTTGTCCTGCGGCAGCATCTCGGCATGAACCTCGCCGGGCGCAAGGCCAAGTTCCGTACCGATGCGCAAGGCCACCGGCCTGCGGTCGCCGGTCATCATCACGATGCGGTTGACGCCACCGGCGCGAAGCGCGGCCAGCGCCGGGGCTGAGCTGGCTCTTGCTTCGTCCGCAACACTGACCGCCCCCAGAACGGTCGCACCGCGCCCAAGATAGACCACGGTCTGAGAACTGTCGGCGAGTTCACGGAACGCCGGATCATCGACGGAGGCGCCCATGTCCTCGACGAGGTGAGCGTTGCCGGCCCATATCGGGCCGAAGGAATCGTAGCCGACGATGCCGGCGCTCGGATGCGACGTAACGTCCACGACCGCCACCGGCTCAACGCCATGAACCAGGGCCTCACGACGGATGGCGGCAGCGATGTGATGCTCGGAATGCGCTTCCAGCCCGGCAAGGAGCGAAAGGAAACGGCGATCCTCACCATCCAGGGCGACAATGCGCGTGACCTCTGCACGTCCATTGGTCAGGGTCCCGGTCTTGTCGAACGCGAAGGTATCGACAGCGGCGAGCGTTTCGAGCGCACCGCCCCCCTTGAACAGCACGCCGCCTCGCGCCGCGGCGGAGAGCGCCGACAGGATCGCTGCCGGGACTGAGATGACGATCGCGCAGGGACTGGCGGCGACCAGGAGTGTCGCGGCCTTGTAGAGGGCCTGTTCCCAGTCGCGGCCAAGCCAATAGAAGACCGCAAGGGCCAGAGCGGAGCCCAGCAGGACACCGACCGTATAACGCTGGCCGAACCACGCGCTGAAGCGCTCGGACGGCGCCTTCGCTTCCTGCGCCTCGGTGACGAGCTGGATCATGCGCGCGATCGTGCTGTCGCCGACCGTCCTGGTGACGGTCACGTCAAGGACCCCGTCAAGATTGACGGTCGCCTCGAAAACCTGCTCGCCCGGTTCCTTGGAGACCGGCATCGACTCACCGGTGATATTGGCTTCGTCGATTCCGCCACGGCCATGCAGGATCACACCGTCGGTCGGCACGCGTGCGCCCGGACGCAGCACCACCACATCGCCGACGGCAAGCTCCGCAGCAGGAACCTCCACCGTGGTCCCGTCCTCTCCTTTGCGGAAAGCCGTCTCCGGCCGGAGCGCCATGAGCGCCTCAACAGCCCTGCGCGCGCGTCCCAATGCCTGGTGCTCAAGCGTGGTCGACACGCTGAACAACGTCAGCAACACCGCGCCTTCGAACGGCGCCCCGACGATCGCCGCCGCCACGGCCGCGACGACCATCAGAAGATCGATGTCGAGGATATGATCGCGCCACAACGCCGTCAGGGCGCTCCAGGTGGCGGGAAGCCCTCCGGCCAAATAGACCATCGCCAGACCGGGAGATCTTAGAATGGAAAGGCCTTCCGCCGGCGGCCAGGTCCCGGCGACGGCCAGCATCATCCCGAGGACCGCAATTGCCGACATGACGGTCTGGAAATCGAGCGACAGACGTTTCATCGTCACACCGCCCGGCCGATCACGGAGCCGATCAATGCGGTCGAGGCCATCGCGACAGCGCCCCAGAACACCACCCGGATAGTCGGTTTCCAGATGCTGGCGCCGCCCGCCCGTGCCCCGATTGCGCCGAGGATGGCAAGACCGATGAGGCAAGCAAGGGACACGGTCCATGCAGCCGTTCCGGCCGGCGCAAGCAGGGCGACGATCAACGGCAAAGCCGCACCCGCCGCAAACGTGACCGCCGAGGTCAGCGCAGCTTGAACCGGTCTTGCCATCACATGGCTCGCCAATCCGAGTTCATCCCGCGCATGGGCTTCGAAGGCATCCTTCGCCATCATCTGTTCGGCGACCTGCCGGGCCAGCTCTGGGGCCACGCCGCGCTGCTCGTAGATTGCCGCGAGTTCGGCCAACTCGGCCTCCGGCTGCGTCGCCAGCTCGTGCCGTTCCCGCGCCATGTCGGCTTCCTCGGTATCGGCCTGCGAACTGACCGACACATATTCGCCCGCCGCCATCGACATCGCCCCGGCCACCAGACCGGCAACACCGGCAACAAGGATCTCATGCGAGGCGTTGGTCGCCGCGGCGACACCGACGATCAGGCTCGACGTCGAGATCAACCCGTCATTGGCACCCAGTACAGCCGCCCGAAGCCAGCCTATCCGTTCGATGAGATGATTTTCCTTGTGAAGGGCGCGCATGAATGGTGCTCCGAGCAGTGATTGTGTGTGCAGCGGGATGATGCTGCGTCGACGCAACCTCATTCCGTGATGGAAGGAAAACGCAGAAAAATGTTCAGTTTAGAATTATTCTAACTAAAGGACTAATTCAAGATACAACCGGCCTTTGGAACCTCACTCGCCAACCACACGGTCTACGGCCATTGGGCGATCACCGGATCCCGGCAGGTCTGCGATCAAGACCAAGATCGCTCGCCCGCCGGACGACCCGGTGTCACCCACAGATAGACAGCTTCGAGGCTAAGCCTACTCGCAAGGCAACCATCGCTAGTCCAATTCCGTCTCCGGCGACGTACCGATGGTACTGCCATCGCCGAAGCGCTTGACGCTGCCATCGACGACCTCGAGCGTTGCGGGATCGATCTTCACCTTGAGGACGTTCCCGCTGGTGTCAGTGACCCGAAGTTCGTAGCAGCCATCGTCGATCTTCATCTTGTCGATGGTCCATCCGAAGTCGCCCGCAAGCTTCCCGAGAGCTTCGAAGGATTGCCTCTTCTGAGGCGGAACGTCGCACGCCTCTCCAGCAAACGCAGCCGTTGCCGGAAACACCGCGAGCAATGCAAGCACTGCCAATGTCTTTCTCATGATTTCTTCTCCTGGGCTGTGTTGTCGATGGAGGAAATCATGCACAGAGGGACTGACGGGCTACTGAAGATCGGCAGAAATTGCCGTCAGCTTCCGGTCAGCAAACACCGCCATCGTTGCAGCGGAAAGATAATCGTTCTCACGGGCCCGTTTCGAAGCCGCGCCCTTCGCCTGCTTCTTCGTGGGTGACCCCGTCGCGGATGTGGTAGATGCGCCTGAAGGTGGGGATGATCTTTTCGTCGTGCGTGACGACGATGATCGCCGTTCCGAATTTCACGGCCATGTCGTTGAGGATCCGGATCACGGTCAACGCGCGCACACTGTCGAGCGGGGCGGTCGGCTCGTCGGCAAGAATGACAGGCGGCCGGTTGACCAATCCGCGCGCGATGGCAACGCGCTGTTGCTCGCCGCCGGAGAGCTGCGATGGCATCGCATCGGCTCGGTGCTCGACATCGAGTGCTTTTAGAAGCTCTCGCGCGCGTTGGCGTGATTCATGATTTGGGATGCCGGCAAGCATGGGAAGCAGGGCGACATTGTCGGTCACGTCCAAAAAGGGAATGAGGTAAGGCGCCTGGAAGACAAAACCGATCTTGTCGCGCCTCAACGCACGCAGATCGCGGATCTTCCATCCATCGTCATAGATCAGCTCGTCACCAAGGGTCATCCGCCCACCGCTCGGGTCGATGACCGCCCCCAGAGCTTTGAGTAAGGTACTCTTCCCAGAACCCGACGGTCCAATCAAACCGACGACCTCGCCGGGCGCGACCCGCATATTGACGTCTTTGAGGGCATCGACGGCGGTGGAGCCGCTGCCATATCGCTTGCGGATTTTCTCGATCAGTATCCCGCCGCCCATCTCAGCCACCGATCGCCTCGGCGGGGTCGACCTTCAACGCCATCCGGATCGCGACGATGCTGGCGAGCGCGCATATGCCGATGACAACGATAACGCCGATGATCGTATCGGCGGAAAGAAGAAGGACGAATTTCGGAAACAACGGCGCTGCAAAGGTCGCCGTGATCTTGCCAACGACGAAGCCGATCAGCCCGAGCACGATTGCCTGCTGCAGGATCATGGATGCGATCGTGCGATTGCGGGTACCGATCAGCTTCAGCACAGCGATCTCGCGTATCTTGTCCATTGTCAGTGTGTAGATGATGAAGGCGACGATCGCTGCGCTGACAACGGCCAGGATCGCGAGGAACATGCCGATCTGCTTGGCCGAGGTGGCGATCAGCTTACCGACCAGAATCTCCTCCATCTGCGGGCGGGTGTAGACCGTCAGTCGCTTCCACCTCGCGATGTCTGTCGCGATCCGGTCCTGGTCGTATCCCGGTTTGGTGCGCACCAGAACGGCGTTTACATAAGGGTTGCTGTTTTGCGAGGCGATGATGGCGTCCAGCAAGCCGGGAACGCCCGGCCGATTGAACTCGGGATTCTCGCTAGTGCGCCGGCGCTGACGGACAATGGAGTCGTTGTCCTTGAGGAATTGCGCTTCCTGCGCGTCCTTCAGCGGGATGAAGACCATCGGGTCGCCGCCCGACGACACCGTCCGTCGCGTCAAACCCACAACGGTAAAATGGTTCCTTCGGACAACGATCCTGTCTCCCAGAGAAAAACCAGTGGCGACATCGGCAACCGCCTCGTAGTGGCTGCGCGTGATGTGCCGCCCGGCGACAAGGAAGGGCGGTCGGCCAGGTGTCGCCATGTCCCCTGGCGCAACGCCCACCACCATGGATCGCACGTCGGAGGTTCCTTTGCGGACCTGCATTGTAAGATAAGTCACGTTGGCGGCTCGCTCGACACCGGGGATCGCCAGGATCATGCGGTAAATGTCATCGTTGATGCTCGAGGACTCGGCGTATGGACCGAGCGTGTTCTGCTGGACAACCCACATATCGGCGCCACTATTGTCGAGCAGCACCTTGCCGTCATCGACCATCCCCCGATAGACGCCTGCCATGGTGAAGGTCACACCGATCAGCAGACCCAGACCGACACCCGTGAAGACAAACTTCCCCCAGGAATGCAAAATGTCGCGTCCGGCAAGACTGATCATTTGAGGAGCTCCGCCGGATTGTCAGCGACACGAATGCGGCTCGTGCTGAGCAATTTCGAGGCGCTGTAGACGACAATCTCGTCGCCAATTTTCAGACCCTTCGTGATCTGCACGGTTCCTTCCAGGTCGGCAGCCCCCAGTTGGACAACCGTAAACCGGATCTTCCCACCTTCGATCTTCCAGACACCCAACTTGCCGCCGAGGTTCTGGACCGCGGCATTCGGAATGGTCGGCGAGGCGGCGATCTCGGGCAGGGCGACCGATACTTCGGCCAACTCGCCAATTGAGGGCAGCGGCACGGGAAGCGTGTCGAAGTTCACCTTTGCAAGATTTTCTTCCGTCACCGCATCCGCAAGGACTTCCACCCGCGCAACGCTTCCCGGTAATCCCTCGCCGGCGCGTGAGCGCAGCGCGATCGTGGCGGGCAAATCCTGCCGCAAGCCCGTGGCGGCAATCTGATCGAACCTGGCATTGATCCAGAGATTTTTTGGATCAATCATTTCCACGACCGATTGGCCTGCGACCACGGTCGTTCCCGGTTCTGCTTTTCTTGCGGAAACGACACCGTCTACCGGCGCAAGCAGAACCAGGTTCTCCCGCTGCTTGACCAGACCGTCACGGTCGGCGCGGTTACGATGGAGATCCTGCTGCGAAGCGAGAAGATTGGACTGAGCGGCCGAGAGAGCGGCCTGCGCCACCTCGCTCTCTTGCCGCTTCGTTTCGACTGCGACCTCACTCACGGCGCGGGTCTTCCAGAGTTCTTCATACCGCTTCGCCTGAGCAAGTGCGTAATCCTTGCGCGTCCTGGTATCGACCACCTGCGCTTCGGCGACTTTGATCGACGCTTCCGCTCGGCCGATCGCCGCTTCAAGTGCCGCGATGCGGGCATCAAGGTCTACCGGGTCCATTTCGGCCAGGGTCTGGCCGGATCGAACCTGATCACCCACATCAACAAGAATCCTGCCGATACGTCCCGCGCTGGTGGGGCCGATCTTGTAGGAGAAACGCGCTTCGACAGTGCCAATGCCGAACAACGCCGGTGAAATCGAACGGGCCTCGACGACGGCAGTCGTAACGGACACCGGCGCGAGAGGGCCGGAGCGCAGGACCACATAGCCAAACAAGGCCGCGGTCACAGCTCCAACGCCAATGAGCAACAGTGTGCGGCGCTGCAATGAAGGCAGTTTCATCGACCTGCCTCCAGGCAAATCTGCGTCATTGAATGATCTGCGATGGGGGTGACGCGCCTCGCTGACGACGTCTTGATCGAGCGAACGGGAGATTTCGTCGCCGAGGAATGCCGATCGATCATCTCGGCACCTCGACAGCGCGCCGATACAACGCAAAAACACCTGGGGCGATTGCACGTATCTGCGCAACATCGCCAACTAGCAGGGATTGCATGACAAGACCCTGGATCGCCCCGATGAAGAGCGCTACGGCGGCCTTGTCATCCAGCGTGTCGGCGAATTCACCCTGCTCCTTGCCGTCCGCGATGAGCCGCCCGAGACGCTCGCCGTAGCGTTGGATCAAAGTATGCGCCATTCGCTTGGCAAGGGTCTGCTCCGCGCGCTGCAGTTCGCCGAACAGCATCCTGGGCACACCGGGATGTTCCATGATGAACTCGATATGCGCGAAGAATGCCGCTTCCAGTGCGTCAATCGGAGAGGACGTCGCGGACGTGGCCTTGTCGATGCGCGCCAGAAGGCGCTCCGCTACCCACTCCATAACCGCCTGAAGAATGGCGTCCTTCGATGGGAAGTGCCTGAACAAGGCGCCTTGTGTCACACCCATGCGCTGCGCGATCGCTCCGGTCGTAATGTCCGCAGGGTTTTGTTCGGCCGCCAGATCGATGACGGTCTCGACGGTCACCCTGCGTCGTTCCGGAGCTGAGAGGTTGGTCGAGCGCGGCATCAGCGGTTACCCCAAAGATAGTAATTAATTACTATCTTACAATTTAGACCATTTTTCAAGAGGCTATGCAAGCGCCGATCATTTCAGCGCCACATAGATCGCCGGAATGACGAGCACCGTGAGAAGCGTCGAGGAGACGAGACCGAACAGCAGCGCGATGGCGAGCCCCTGGAAAATCGGGTCGGTCAGGATCACGCCCGCGCCGATCATCGCGGCGAGCGCGGTCAGCAGGATCGGCTTGAAGCGGACGGAGCCGGCCTCAAGCAGTACATCGACCATTGGCCTGCCCTGCCCCCCGGAATGGCGGATGAAATCCACCAGCAGGATCGAATTGCGCACGATGATGCCGGCAAGCGCGATGAACCCGATCATCGAGGTTGCCGTGAACGGCGCCGCGAACAGCCAATGCCCGAGCATGATGCCGATGAAGGTGAGCGGGATCGGCGTCAGGATGACCAGCGGAAGCTTGAACGAGCCGAACTGCGCGACCACAAGGATATAGATGCCGAGGATCGCCACCATGAACGCCGCGCCCATGTCGCGGAAAGTAACCCAAGTCACCTCCCACTCGCCATCCCAGAGCAGGATCGGGCGGGTTTCGTCATCGGGCTGACCGTGGAGCGCGATCACCGGCTTCGGAACATTGCCCCAATCCGCCTTGGAAATCGCATCGTTCACGGCGAGCATGCCGTAGATCGGCGCTTCGTAAGCGCCGGCAAGCTCTGCCATGACCATCTCCGCCGCCCGGCCATTGTGCCGGAAGACAGGATACGATGCCGGCTGCTCGGAGACCGACACGACGTCGCCGAGTTCGACGACACCAAGGCCCGCCGGCAGCGCGTTGGCCGGGACCGGCGTGGTGAGCGCGCGTTCGTCGATCACCTTCTCACCCTTCGGCAGGGCGATGCGGATCGGGATCGGCTGACGGCCGCCGCCGCGATGCGAATAGCCGACCGTGGTGCCGCCATAGAGATAACGCAACGTGTCATAGACGTCGGACTGCTCGACCCGATAATAATCGAGATTGTCCTGGTCGATCGCGACACGCATACGCTGCGGCTGATTGTGGTAGCTGTCGTCGACGTCGACGATGAAGGGCACGCTCTTGAAGGCCTCGCGAACCTTTCCGGCGACGGCACGGCGCGTCTCGGCGTCCGGTCCGTATATCTCAGCCAGCAGCGTCCCCAGCACAGGCGGGCCAGGCGGCGGTTCCACCACTTTCGCCACTGTTCCCTGCGGCAGCGCAAGGCCCTCGAGGCGCTTGCGAATATCAAGGGCGATCGCATGGCTCGCGCGGCCGCGCGAGCCTTTGGGCAGAAGGTTGACGACGATATCGCCCTGCTGCGGTTCGGCGCGCAGATAATAGTGCCGCACCAATCCATTGAAGTCGAAAGGTGACGCTGTTCCGGCATAGGTCTGGAAGGATACGATCTCCGGCATGTCGCCCAGCCGCTCCACCATTTGCTGCAATGTCCGGTCCGTATCCTCGACCGAAGAGCCCTTGGGCAGGTCGACGATCACTTGAAGGTTGGTCTTGTTGTCGAAGGGCAGCAGCTTGGCGGTGACGTGCTTGGTGTAGAGAAGGCCAAGCGACGCGATCGTGGCCATGCCGACGACCAGCAGGAACGCCCAGGCCCGGGCGCGGCTCCGCAGGACAGGCCGCGCGACCATCGCGTAAATTCTGCCGAGACGCCCTCCATCGGCCGCGGCATGAGCGTGTCCGCGCACTGCCTCCTTCCGGCCGAGCTTCATCATCAGCCAGGGCGTAAGGATCACCGCGACGAAGAAAGAGAACAGCATCGCTGCCGAGGCGTTCGCCGGGATCGGGCTCATATAGGGTCCCATCATCCCCGACACGAACAACATCGGAAGGAGCGCAGCCACGACGGTCAGCGTGGCGACGATGGTCGGGTTGCCGACCTCGGCAACGGCGTCGACAGCGGCCGCGCTGCGCGATCGGTCGTCCTGCATGGCCCAGTGGCGGGCGATGTTCTCGATGACGACGATGGCGTCGTCGACCAGGATGCCGATCGAAAAGATCAGGGCGAACAGGCTGACACGGTTCAGCGTATAGCCCATGAGCCAGGACGCGAAGAGCGTGAGCAGGATGGTGATCGGAATGACGACCGCGACCACCATCGCCTCGCGCAAGCCGATGGCAATGGCGACCAGGAAGACGATCGAGACGGTTGCGAGCCCAAGATGGAACAGGAGCTCGTTCGCCTTCTCGTTGGCGGTCTCGCCGTAATCGCGCGTGACCGTCATCTCGACATCCTTCGGAAAGATCTGGCCGCGGGTCTGCTCCAGACGCTTTACGATATCATCGGCAATGACCACGGCATTGGTGCCTGGCCTCTTGGCGATCGCAAGAGAAACCGCCGGAACCCTTTGCAGCCCATCTGCTGTCGAACGGACATCGGTGACACGGGCCTCCGCCGGCGAGGTGGCAAGGACCGTTTTTGCGACATCGCGCACATAGACGGGCCTGCCGTCGCGCGCGGTGAGAAGGATGTTGCCAATTTCGGAGAGCTCCTGCAGCGTCTGCCCGGCAACAATCGCGCGCTGCTGGCCGCCTTCGCGCACCGTGCCGACGCGGAAGGAACGGTTTGCCCCCTCGATCTTGGCGGCGAGTTGCTGAAGGGTGATGCCATAGAGCGAGAGCTTTTCCGGATCTGGCTCGACCTCGAACTGCTCGGGCTGCTCGCCAGCGATATAGGTGAGGCCGATATCAGGCAGCTTGGCGACCTCGACCTGCAGCTCGTGCGCCAGCCTTGTCAGCCCGTTGGCGGTCCAGTGCCCGGCGCTCTTCTGTGTTGGCCGCAGCGTAACGACGACGATCGCCACATCGTCGATCCCGCGTCCTACGATCAGCGGATCGGGAATGCCGACGGGGATGCGGTCCATGTTCGCCCGGACCTTCTCATGCACCCGCAGGATCGCGGCATCGGCATTGGTGCCGACCTTAAACCGCGCCGTGACGAGCGCACCATCATCCTCGGTCTGGGAATAGACGTGTTCGACGCCGTCGATCGCTTTGACGATGGTCTCGAGCGGTTCGGTTACGAGCTTGACCGCATCCTCGGTCTTCAAGCCGTTCGCCTGTACGCGGATATCGACCATCGGCACCGAGATCTGCGGCTCCTCCTCGCGCGGCAACGATACCAGTGCAACCAGCCCCAGGACGAAGGCGGCCAGCAAGAAGAGCGGCGTTAGCGGCGAGCCGATGAAGGCACGGGTCAAGCCACCGGCCAGACCGAGATTAAGTCTTGGCGGCGTCATGGCAGCACGATCCGATCGCCGTCATGAAGGCCGGTGAGGATTTCGATGCGGGGCTGGCCGTTATCTTCGAAACGCTCGCCGATGATGACAGCCACATCGATCGCGCCCCCTATTCCAGCGACACGTACGTAGTCGATCCCATGCAGCGTCCGCACCGCTTCCGGCGGCACAGCAAGCACGGAGCGCTTGCCCACCGGGATCGATACGAGGGTCCTCTCATTGACGAAATAATCGCCGATGCCGGCGACCTCGACATCGGCGGTGACACGTCCATCGACGATTTCTGGGTAGACCTTGACGATCCGACCCGGAAGCCTCGTTTCGGATTGATCCGGCGACCGTTTCAGGCCGCGCTCGCCGACTGTGACATTTGCTCCCTGCACGATATCGGCCGCATGGCGCTCCGGCAGAGAAAGAGGTGGCTCGGGAAATCTGCACAGCGGGGATAAGTGGAGTTTCTGCCTGACTTCGGCTTAGATGCCGGGAACAGGAGAGACCATGACGAGACGACCGCGCCGGAACCATAGCCCGGCTTTCAAGGCGAAGGTGGCACTTGCCGCCATCCGAGGTGAGCAGACGCTGGTGGAGTTGTCCCAGCAGTTCGATGTGCACGCCAACCAGATCAAGCAATGGAAAGACCAGCTCCTTGAGGGGGCGACAGGTGTGTTCGGCGATGAAACGAAAGCGGAGCCGTCGGGTCCGACCATCGATGTCAAAACGCTGCACGCGAAAATCGGCGAACTGACACTGGAGAACGATTTTTTATCCGGTGCGCTCGGCAAGGCGGGATTGCTGGGCGGAAAGAAATGATCGACCGCGAGCACAAGCTATCCGTCGTGCGCCAGGCGAAGCTTCTCGGCTTCAGCCGTGGCAGCGTCTACTATCTGCCTCTTCCGGTGTCTGACGGCGATCTGGCCCTTATGCGCCGGATTGACGAATTGCATCTCGACTACCCCTTTGCCGGAAGTCGGATGTTGCAAGGGCTCTTGAGAGGAGAAGGTCTGGAGACCGGGCGGCGACACGTCGCCACGCTGATGAAGAAGATGGGCATCGAGGCGATCTACCGCCGCCCGAACACCTCGAAACCAGCGCCAGGGCACAAAATTTATCCCTACCTCCTACGAAAGCTGGCAGTCACCCGGCCCAATCAGGTGTGGGCAATGGACCTGACCTACATCCCCATGGCGCGGGGATTTGTCTATCTGTGCGCCGTCGTGGACTGGTTCAGCCGGAAGGTCTTGTCATGGCGGTTGTCGATCACGATGGAAGCAGCCTTCTGCATCGAGGCGGTGGAGGAGGCACTTGCCCGTCATGGCAGGCCGGAAATCTTCAATACCGACCAGGGATCGCAGTTCACCTCCATCGACTTCACCGCCGTGCTGAAGAGGTCACAGATCGCCATCTCGATGGATGGCAAGGGTGCGTGGCGAGACAATGTCTTCGTCGAGCGGCTCTGGCGTTCGATCAAATACGAGGAAGTCTACCTCCATGCCTACAAGACTGTGTCCGAGGCACGCGCTGGCATCGGCCGATATCTGAACTTCTACAACACCAGACGCCCACATTCATCCCTTGACCGGCGGACGCCGGATCAGGCCTACTTCAACGCGCTGACACCAATGATGGTGGCCGCATAATCGAGGCGGAAATCCACTTAGCGAAACGCCCGAAGCTGTTCAGACAAACCGAGCCACCTCTATCTGGCCGGAGAGATGTCAGCCTCAAACTGGCGATACCGTCATGCCAAGGAGGCCGTGTCAGAGTTCGTCGCACTCCGCAACACCTTCCGGGTGCAGATGGAGCACGCCGCAGATCCCGAGTTTCGTCGGAAGAATCCGTATCTTCGCCAAGACACTTTTTCGCGGCTCGACCACATTCTCGAATGGGATCACCGGATCGAGAACCCCCAGCAGCGTAAGGATGTCATGACGATGTTCAAGGGAGGAGACTACAGCCTTGTCCTAACTTGGCCGGGACAGCAAGTCGAGACCTTTTGATACGCTTGTAGCAGATGTTCTAGACTCTACTGAGGAAGTATTCACGGATTTCACCGCACTCGTAGAAGGTGACGGCACCCTGTATCTTCTGCGCCGTGATCGCCATGGCAACCCGAAGATCAAAAACGACCCGTTGCAAAAACCGGAGATTGGACGTTGTCTTTTGACTACGGTGTCGCCACTGCCGCGGTACGACTAAACCCTGGGACAAGCCATGTACTACTACATCGATGAAAGCGGAAATACCGGTCTTAACCTATTCGACGCAAACCAACCCAAGCTGTTCTATGGAGTGCTCGGCTGCTCGGCCAATCTTGATGTTATTGCTGAACCCTTGCTGACAGAGCTCAGGAAGGAACTGGGCGTCAGGCGTATCCACGCCGCCGAACTCGGTGTAGGGCGCCTTATCCCGATAGCAAAACGGATCGCAGACTTCAGCAAGAAACACGACCTGCGATTCTCTCTGCTCAAGGTTACCAAAGAAGATCACGCGGTGATCAGCTTCTATGACCAGGTGTTCGACTCCGAAATGAACAAGGCCGTGTCTTGGCATCACTACTTCACTCCCCTTCGTTACCCAATGCTAATGAAGGTCGCATTCCTCTTCGATGACCAACTGAGGAAAGACGCTTGGGCAGCGCGTAGGGAAACCAATTCGGCGAAGAGCGCGTCCGCGTTGGTTACAATCTGCAATGCTCTGCTTTCTCGTGTCGATCGGCTTCCCGACGCACGCTCCCGAGAACTTGTTTCAGGCGCATTGAAGTGGGCAGCGGCGAACCCGTTCGAGATCGAGTATGGCGTTGGCAACAAGGACACGGCCCTGCAGATTTCACCGAACCTAGTCGGCTTTCAGCAGGTTATGCAGGTCATGGCCGTGCAGTCAAACAGGAAGGGGCGCTCCATCCGCAAGATCACGGTTGATCGCCAGACCGAATTCAACAAGGCACAAGGCGAACTTGCGAGCTGGTACGAGAGCCTCCGGGCCGTCAAACATAACACCGATTTCGGTCCAGGTATGCCAAAGTTCGATTATTCGATGATGCCGGAAGTCCCACCAACATTTACGCCCGGCGATGAAAGCGCCGGATTGGAATTGGTGGACGTAACCCTGTGGATCACGAAACGTCTGGAGGAAAAAAAGGATGTTCCCACCCAGCTCAGGCACCTGTTTGCCAGCCAGACCAAGCGCGGACTGATCGACGAAGTTTCACTCGAGGCGATAGACAAGCGCTGGCGGCACCTTTTGTCGCTGCCAGTTCCTGACAAGCCCATTCATGGCGATCTCGAAAGACACTTCGAGGAAGTGGAGGAGGCAAGAAAGGCAACGGTTGCTACGCTGGGATGACCGATACTTTATCGTAAATGAAGACCACGCGCTGGCCGATATTCAGCGACGGTGGGCGGCTAGCGAACCCCTGTCGCTACGGTTCGACGTCATCGGCGTCCGGAAATTCACGGTCGGGAGCAGCAGCCGTTCGGCTGAGCAGCCCGGCATCCTCCAGCGCCTCGATGTCGGGCAGATCGCGCAGCGTCTCCATGCCGAAAGCGATGAGGAAGTGTTTGGTCGTAACGTAGGTATAGGGCGCGCCCGGCGTCGGGCTGCGCGGGCCGGAGGCGAGAAAGTTGGCATTGCGCAGGCTGGCGATGGTGTCGCGGCTGACCTCCTTGCCGAAGATTTTTGACAGGTCGCCGCGGGTGATCGGCTGAAAATACGCGATCGCCACCAGCACCATCGCCTCGAAGTCGGACAGCGCCGGCGGCCCTCCCCCCGTCGACGCTTGCGACGCCCGGATCGCGGACGCGTAGGCCGGACGTGTTAGGTGCTGCCAGCCGCCGGCGACAGAGACGATGTCATAGGGCCGGCCCTTCAACTCCTCGCGCAGGTCATCGATGAGCAAATCGATGCTGCAGTCCTTGCCGACGACACGCGCCAGTGTCTCGCGGCTGACCGGTTCGGCCGCGGCAAAGATCACCGCCTCGACGCGCAGCATCCATTCCCGCCAGCGCAGCTCCGGCGGTAGATTCACCAGCTCCCGATCCAACAAGCGTTCGCTTGCGTCCTTCTTCCGAGACGTCCGTGTTTTGCCAGGTTCATCCGGCTCACCCATCGTCACAGCCCATAGATCCGGAACGCGCTGCGGCCGGACAGTTCGCGCACGCCGCCAAAGCCTTCCAGTCTCTCGAACAGCCGGGTCGCCGCCCAGCGTGAGAGATTGCTGCCGGGCGCCGAGGCTGCCACGGCGTCCTCGTTCAGCAGGGCCTCGATGACGGCGCCGGCGCCCTTCGTCCGAACCTTTGGCGCCGCGGTGCGCAGCGTCTCGGCGCGACGGGCGATCTCGCCAGCGGTGCGCAAGGCCGCGCTCGTCCCCTCGACCACAGCGAGGCAGACGGCGCGGGCGAAGGCGGCATCACCCGGGCGCACGCGGCCCCTGCCCCCAAGCGTCTTAAAGGCGGAGCCATAACGCTCGGCCATCAGCAGCGGCACGGCACAATCCCATTTCAGCAGCGCGGCGATCATCCTATCGGCGAGCATCCAAGCGAGCGGCTCGGCATCCGGCCGCACGGCATGGATGGCCGTGACCAGGTCCGCCGCGGCAAGCGGCGCCGGGCGACCGGATTGCAGCGCGTCATCGGCATAGTCGACGGCCGCGGCCAGCCGATCGTCCCAGGCCAGCCCCAACAGGTCGGCGAGCTCGGCCACCGCTTTCGAGGAAAAGGCGGGTTTTCGCGTGGAAAGCCTTTTGGTGGCCAAAAACACCTTTCCGGCTGGGCCGGGATCGTCGCCAGTTGCGGTGAGCAAAAGCGCGTCCCGCAACGCGGGCTCATTCTCGCTGCGGCCCATCAGCCGGACCGCGACGGCGGCACATTTCAGGGCCTGGCGAGAACGCCAGCAGCCGGCCCAGATGGAGGCAGAGCGGACAAGATCGTCGAGCGATTTCAAGGCGATGCCGGCGGCGAAGGCGGCAGCGAGTTCGTCCGGCTCGCGGCCACGCGGCAGGGCCCAGCCGGGCAACGCGGTCGTGAACGTCGGGGCGGCAACAGACGAGGCGACGGGCGAATCCATGGCCAACAGGTTAGACCAAATGTGCGGACTATGCCAGCATTTTGCCTTATAACCGCACGGCTTGTCTCTCCTCTATAATGATGGATAAGCTTGCCTTATCGTTCATTATGCACATTATAGAGAAATGGCCCAGATCATCGACGAAAACAGCGAATTCAACACTCCGGAGCGCTCTGCGCCGCAACACAGCACGGCGTCGACCGACGGCATTTCCACCGCCGTCGCTGCGGCCTCAACGCCCCCTCCCCTACCGGCCCAGCTGCAGGATCTGACCGAGCGCGCACGCGGTTACGTCGCGGCCGCCAGTTCGGCCAATACGCGGCGGGCTTATGCGGCAGATTGGAAGCATTTTACCGCCTGGTGCCGGCGCCAGAATTTTTCGCCCCTGCCACCGGATCCGCAGGTCGTCGGGCTCTACATCACCGCGTGCGCCTCCGGCAGTGCCATTGGCACCGCCGCTGGCACCGCGACACGCGGTGGGAAACCCGACAGTGTCTCGACCATCGAGCGGCGCCTCGCCGCCCTCGGTTGGAACTATGCCCAGCGCGGCGAGCAGAAACTCGACCGCAAGGACCGGACGATCGCCACGGTGATGGCCGGCATCCGCAACCGCCACGCCGCCCCGCCGCGGCAGAAGGAGGCCATCCTGCCGGAAGACCTGATCGCCATGCTCGAAACCCTCGAGCGGGGAACGCTGCGTGGCCTGCGGGACCGGGCCATGCTGCTCGTCGGTTTCGCCGGCGGTCTGCGCCGCTCGGAAATCACCGGGCTGGATCTCGGCCGCGACCAGACAGAGGACGGCCGCGGCTGGATCGAGATCTTCGACAAGGGCGCGCTGCTCACCCTGCGTGGCAAGACCGGCTGGCGCGAGGTCGAGATCGGGCGCGGCTCGTCCGATGCCACCTGCCCTGTTGCCGCGCTGGAAAGCTGGATCAAGTTCGCCAAGCTTGCCAAAGGCCCCCTCTTCCGGCGCGTGACCGGGAAAGGCAAAGATGTCGGGCCGGACCGGCTGAACGACCAGGAGGTCGCCCGCCTCGTCAAGAAGACCGCACTCGCCGCCGGTGTGCGCAGCGATCTCTCCGAGGCCGAACGGGGCCAGAAATTCGCCGGGCACTCGTTGCGCGCCGGCCTTGCCTCCTCGGCGGAGGTCGACGAGCGACATATGCAAAAGCAGCTCGGTCATACCTCGGCGGAGATGACCCGCCGCTACCAGCGCCGGCGCGACCGCTTCAGGGTCAATCTCACCAAAGCGGCCGGGCTTTGACAGGCCCCTCCCCTTCCCGGCGTGAAACCGTTAGGTCAAGGTTTGCCGTCGGGTTTTTCCTCTCAGGGGGTCAATCCAAATCGGGAAAGAAAAAGCCCCCCCCCGGCCAGCTGTCAGTAGACCAATCGTGCCCGTATCGTTCCAGGAATTTTGCGTAGGGCCTGTAGTATCTCGTCGGCCTTATCGGAGATGCCTTCGGCCTCGATCACCACGTAGCCGGTGTCGCCATGCGTCTGAAGGAACTCAGCGATTATGTTCAGCCCGCGCGACGAGAAGATCTCGTTGAGCTGGATGAGCATGCCGGGGCGGTTTTCATGCACGTGAATGAAGCGCGTGCCGTTCGGGCGCTCGGGCAGTTGTACCTGCGGAAAGTTGACGGCGCCCATCGTTGAGCCGATGTCAGAATACTCGACCAGCTTCCTTGACACCTCTCCGCCGATGCGCTCCTGGGCTTCCTCGGTGGAACCGCCGATATGCGGCGTCAGAATGACATTGCTCAGGCCTTGCAACGGCGTCTCAAAACGCTCGTTGTTCGAAGCCGGCTCCTTGGGAAACACGTCGACAGCAGCACCCGCCAGATGCCCCTCTTTCAGCACCTTCGCAAGCGCATCGAGATCGACCACCGTGCCGCGAGAATTATTGATGAAGATGGCGCCCTTCTTCATTCGCCGCAATTCGGTTTCGGTGATCATGTTGTGCGTCGAAGGTGTTTCGGGCACATGCATTGTCACATAGTCAGAAATTTCGAGAAGCTCGCCGAGCGAAGCCATCGACTCCGAATTGCCGTGGCGCAGCCGATCGGAAAGATCGAAGTAGCGCACGATCATGCCCATGCTTTCGGCAAGTGCGCTGAGCTGCGATCCGATATTTCCGTAGCCGACGATACCGAGCGTTTTGCCGCGGACCTCTCGGCTCCCGACAGCGGACTTCTCCCATCCACCTTGATGCGCGGAAGCCGAGCGCGGAAATATCTGCCGCGTCAGCATGATAATCTCGCCGATCACAAGCTCGGCCACCGATCGCGTATTTGAGTAAGGTGCATTGAACACCGGAATGCCGCGCCGCCGCGCCGCGTGCAGATCGACCTGGTTCGTCCCGACGGAGAAACAGCCGACGGCGATCAATTTCTTGGCGGACTCAAAAATCTCGTCAGTCAGCTGCGTGCGGGAACGAATGCCGATGATATGAGCGTCGGCGATGTGGCTCTTAAGATCCTTGTCGTCCAGCGCCTTCGGCAAATGAATGAGGTTGGCATAGCCGGCCGAAGAAAAGCAGTCCACGGCGGTCTGGCTAATGCCTTCGAGCAGAAGCACGGAAATTCGGTCGCGTGGAAGAGAAAGTTCGCGGGTCATAAATGTTGCTCCGATTTCCGAGAGGCCGATGTGGCTTGGGCACCTATGGATCGTTTATCCGTAGGCCCCGCGCCTGAACAAGGCCCTTGCGGATATAGCGACATGTCGAAGGCCTCCAATTCCATCGACACATTTCGATGACATGTCGTCGCGATAGACATATCCAGCACAAATTGGCCGGAGGAGGCCATGCCCGAATGTCGTTTAGGTCGGACCGCGCTTCCCAATCTTCTAACTTCCCGCGGACGCGAATATAGGCGGCGACCCGCCGGCGCAACATACAGGCTCCTCCCTCGCCTTCCCCACCAGTGGTATGACGTAGCGATGTGGCACGCACGACTAAGATGGGACAGGGAAAGACTTGCCAAGTTGGCTGCGGCCGCGCTGGTCTCCAGCATGCCGACGGATGCCGCATTCGGCCAGATTGAATGGCGAGCGCCGCCTTGTCTGTATTCCACAACCACCAGCGCTGGAAAGCTCTGCGTCCGTGCGGGCAGCTTCAATCGCGATATATGCACGGCGCTTGCCCACTTCGCCGGCGAGAATGATCTGCCGCCCGATTTCTTTGCCCGGCTGATCTGGAGGGAAAGCCGGTTTTGTCCCGATGCGGTCAGCCCGAAGGGCGCGGAAGGGATCGCACAATTCATTCCTTCCACCGCGAGACTGCGCGGCCTCTCGAACAGTTTTTGACGCTCTGGAGGCATTGCAGAAATCGGCCGAGTATCTCGATGAACTGCGGAACCGATTCGGCAATCTCGGCCTGGCTGCCGCAGCCTACAATGCCGGCGAAAGTGGGCTGCAGGCGTTCCTGAAAACCGGAAGCCTGCCGCAGAAAACCGCAACTACGTTCTCGATATCACGGCTCATCCGGCCGAGGACTGGCGCGATAACCCGCCCGCAACCATCGACCTGCGCCTCGATGGGCAGAGTTCCTTCGAGGACGCCTGCATCGCGCTTGCCGAAACGCGGCGCCTCAAGGCCCTGGAATTTGAGGCAGAAGGCGTCTGGGCGCCTTGGGGCGCACAACTCGCTGGGCATTTCCAGAAGGCGGTGGCGGTCAGGCTGTTCCTGTCGACCGTCCGGTCCCTGCCCGAGCCGCTGAACAAGGAAAAGCCACTGATCCAGAAGGAACGCAACCGTGCCTTCGGAACAAGGCTGCGATACACGGCCCGCGTCGGCCGCCAAACCCGGCAGGAGGCCGAGGCCGTTTGCGTTGAAGTCCGCAAAGCTGGCGGCGCCTGCATCGTCTTCGGGAACTGATCGGCGGCAGCGGTTCCCCTCCCTTCATGGCCGTCGATTTCCCAACTCAGGACCGGCGTTTCGACACGCCCTGAGCACACATCGTCCGCTGGCGGAGGGCCGTGATAGCGAGTCCCCCACTGGCTACAATGTGCATCAGCGCCCTGGGATCTGCTGGATTTCCCTCAACAAGCGCAAACAGGAACGCGAGGACGACCCAAATCAGCGAGAACAAGAACGCCGCGTTGCCAATCAGCGCGTCCTCCGGCCGCAGAATGCGAACTGCATGAAGAAATACGATCGCGAAGACGAAGGCGGACGCAGAAAGCGACCAAACGAAAATGTCGGTGCCCGCTGTGTAGAAGAGAAAGGTTCCGGTCAGATGGCCAAGGCCCGCCAGCGCGAGCAACAGGCACAGTCCAAATTCAAACGCTCTCATCAGCATTCCCCAGAAGATGATCAAGACAGCTATGATCATGCACAGGTCAGCTGTGCCGATCTTGCTATTTCAACGGGACCGAATGCAAGGCGGCCGGGGCATGGCCCCAGTGTCGCCGAAAGGCCCGAGCGAAAGCCGAGGGATTGGAATAGCCGCAGTCGCTCGCGACAGCAGCTATCGTCTGCTCTCTGCCGGCGGCGAGCAGTTCGCCAGCTCTCTCCATACGCCGCGCCGTCAAATATTGTCCGGGTGTCTTGCCGAAGGCCGCCTTGAAAACGCGTAGCAAGTGATATGGCGAGAGACATGCTTCGGTCGCGAGGTCTGCCAGGGGAAGCGCCCTGCATGGATCTGCGTCGATCAACGCCTTGGCGCGGAGGACACGACGGAGGAGTTCGGCGCGTCGCGCTGGCTTGCGTGCGTCGATCTTTTCGCAGGATGTGCCGAGCGTTCCGCAGCTCAAGCCAATTTCGTTCAAAAGGCACGCAAACCCTTCGTCGATCGCCAACTCGCAGTCTTCCTCCAGCGCGGTCGATAAGTTCGCTAGACATTGATGGAGGTGCAGTTGCCCAACCAGGTTGAGCGCGTCGAGTCCACGATCGAGAAATTGGCCGATCTGGTTGTCACAGTCTCCTCCAAGCAGGTGCCCCGGAATGAAGACCGAGAAACTGTCAGTCTCGACCGACGTGTTGATCGAACTGGCGTAGATCGTCTCGGGGGCGACGATGAGAATTTCGCCTGGCGCAACGCGCACTCGTCGGTTCGCGAAATGATAGGTTTCGCTCCCATGAAACACGGCCTTGATCGAGAAGGGGCCGCCATGAGGCTCAACGTCGAGCCTTTTCGTTCGCATATGGAACGCTACAGGCCTAGTCCTAAAGCGGTCAAACCAGGTATGTCTCTCCTCGTCGCTCGATGACGAGACCTGGAATGGTTCGTGTGAGAAATCCACTGGCAATCGAGCCTGCCTCCTCCCTCAGTCGGTAACGCTTTGTCCCAGAATGCGAGAACATCACCGCATCCGTCACGCCCTATCCGCCAAATCATAAACGGGGCGACTAAGCATAACGCGGTCAAGGCTGTCGCAGACGTCAGCTGTGTGTGTGCTCGGTTGCCGGTTACAGGCCAGTCGTCTATCGTATCTCACGGAGTTGTTCGTTCCAATCCTCTGCCTCCGGCCAAAGCCTGATGAACTCGGCGCCGGCCTGCTCTGCGATCTGCTTGAGCCTAGCAGCATAGACATCGCCTTGATCATTTCCATCGCAGGCGGCAACAAGGTGACTTCCTGGACGTGCCGCTAGGGAAGCGATGCGATCGGCTGTGATCGGCGACCAGCCGCCGCCGGTGCTGACATAGAGACTATCCTCTCGACAAAGTTCAATCGCCGCAAGGCTCATCGCATCGATTGCAGCCTCCGTTACGCACAAGCGGAGCGCGTCATTTGCGCCAAGAGAGAACAGCGTCTTAGCCCCTCCGCTGGAGAAACCTCTCCACTCAGATCCACGCTCCTCCCACCCCGTTACCTGCTCTATAGAATTCGTATGCGCGGCCCAGACCGTGCCCTTCGGCCCCTCCTTCAGCTTGCCAGCGGCGATGGCTCCCAAGACAACGAATTCGGGGATGGCACGTTGCACCGTCAAATACGACCACGCAGCGGATCCACGGTTCACGTTGGGGCGCACCGTCCACCGGCCTTCGATTTCTCCTAACCCGTTTTTCGTAGACCTCCGCTGCCATGCAGGCGCAGTCGGTTCAAAGCCGACCAGTTTAGCGACGGTCTTCAAAGCGGCGGAAAAATTCGGTGCTCCGAGGTGTTTGGCTAGATCGAGCACATCTCCTTTGGCATCGGACGTCGGATCGAACCACCCTCGTCCTTGGTGGACGACGATCACAATTTCGCCTTCTCCACGTCGGTATTTCATTGCCTTTGGAGTGGTCTCCCGGAGATCAACTTTCCAACCAGCTTTCTCAAGGAGCGACGAGCAGGGTACGTCGGCCTTCAGCTTGTCGATATCATAGCTGGGCACAGGCACCTCCTGACATTGCGAAGCGTATTACCCCGGAGAGGAGATGTACCGTCACATCTGTTACTCCACTTTTATAACTTACTGAATATATACGTTTTTCTACGAAAAACGCGCCTTCAGCTATAGGCAGCGGATAGCATCCCACGCTTCTCCGCACTCGGGGAGTCACAGCTGTGACTCCTGACGGCACACTCACGAGGGTACTCCGCTCACGCGCCTAAGTGCGCCGTCAGCCAGCCCGAACAGGCTCCTTTCAAGATGCAGGCTGCCTTCTACGGCGCGATCGATCATCGCTCTAAAATACCCGCCGGGGCTCGAAATCTGTTCGGGTGAACGGGCGGCCTTTTCAAGAACGGTGGCCAGGACCGCGGCCGCCGCGAACCGGCCAGCCCGCGAAACACCATCCATCCAGCCGACCTCGGACAGGCCTATCATGACCCTCATGGTTGGAGCCGCCGCCGCCAACTCCGGCCAGTTCCTAAATTCCACGCCGGCCATTTCGCAGGCATGCGGGCAAGCCGACCGGACGAGGCCAACTGAGACGGACGCAAGCACGTTGGACTGGATTTGGTCTACTGAACTAGCGTGCTTTGCTGCCTTGGAACCTTGGCTTTCTGATGGAACCGCCGCAGACTTTTTTTCGATTGATGCTGCGGCCGCGTAGCGGCCGTAAGCCGAGGGAATTATTCCTCGCTCGTTAGAGCGAGACCGTTTTTTATTACTTTCATAGGAGTTTTGAAGGGTTGTATTAATATTAGGAGCGACACCGATGTCACCCTCGCATGACATTTCATGTGGTTCATACTCGACGGTGACCTCTTGTATGATGCGGGAGTGAAAGGCCTCCAGAGCTTCCGCCTCGCCTTCCTTATCCAAACCCATCGCCTTCACCCGCTGGAGTTCGTCATACCAAGCATCGGCGCGCTCAGGGTAAGCGTCACATGCGTCCACGATCGCTCGCGACGCACGCGTGATCACCCGACGGGCCTCCTGCTCGCTGTTCAAGCGGGCCTGAAAATCGTCAACGAGGGCCTTCAACTCTTGAAGGCGAACCCTCGCCGGAGTGAAATCCAACCCATAGCCTTTCGAAATATCGCCATCCTTGTCACGATAGACGAACCTTCTTCCAGTTGGACTATCACGATATGCGACGATGCCGGCCTCCACGAGCCGACGGATGCAGCGGCTCACCTGCCGTTCGGAGCGCGCCGTGTACTCTGCCAGTTTGGCATTCGAGATAGCGACGATAGGGCGTTTGGAGCCCTTCCAGTCGTCGGCCCGCGACAGGCCGATGAGAATATCCATAATATGATAGGTCGAACCATCGATCCCGAGGATCGGCGCCGCCTTCTTGAGAATGATAGCAACCTCGGCCTTTGAGGCCTCGGGGATGTCGTTTGCCATAGCGAGCCGAGCGCTCGCGAGTATTCCAGGAGTGACGCGCCTGAAGGACGCAATCTCGGTACCTCGGACCATAGCTGACCATTCCGTGATCGAATCGATCACGGCTCCAACGTCTGAGTTGATGACAGGCCAGCAAAACACGCACAAAATATCGAGCCGGGGATTGAGCCCAAGGCTTGATTGTGTGAGCGCTCCGTCCTAGAATCAGTTTGCACTGCTGATGCTGACAGAGCGGAAACGGTCTGTTGGCCACGGATCAAAGGGCTCCCCGATTGCCGTCGGTGAGCCCTTTTCCTTTCAGGGCTTAGTTCATGAGTTCCTCGCCTCGTTTGAACGTTTGAATTCTTCCATCAATGCCGGCAGGCGTTCCACGAGCCAGGACGAAAGACCTGGCGCCGGCGCATGAGGAATTGAAATCTGCATTGCCTTCGAGGTGCGCTTTGTCGTCACGACGACCCCATGGCCAAGATCGATCTCGCCCGTCGCCTTTTCGTTCTCGGAGCGTGACGGCCGATCCAGAATACGCAAAGCCGCAAGAAACCGCTCATCGGTGGTCAGCGACAAAAACTTTTCCGAGCCGACCAGTCCATTGAGTGCGGAGTTAATCTCCGCCGGCAGTTTTTGGTCGTTGAAGAAGGATCCAAGCTTTTCCCATTTCGGGCGGCCAATTGCCGGCGCTGGCCCAATCTTGCGGACAAGAGCTTCAGGTAGCGCACTCGCGGTCGCGGTGAGCATCGAGATATAGGCCAGTCCCTTTTCCTCGTTGCGCCCGAGTGCCCTCGCAATCGTCTCACGCGTGAAACCACGCTTCTTGAGATCGACCGCGTACATGGCCTGTTCGATAAAGGAAGGATTCGCTCGCTCGGCATTTTCGATGCCTTGGGCAACGACCAGTTCTTCATCCGTCAGCGGCGCGACGACCGCTCTGACGGGTATCCCTATAATCTGGCAAGCCCGATGACGGCGGTGGCCATAGGCAATCTGGTAACGGCCAGGCTGATCGGGAAGGGGACGAACCAAAATGGGAAGCTTCTGACCCTCTCGCCTGATACCGTCGACGAAACCGGCAAATTCAGGGCTATCCTCGAAGTCCATTCGATCGCGCACGAATGCTGGGATGATATCGGCGGGATCGAGCTCGATGCCGCTTTCGCCAGACTGAAGCTGCGTGCGCAGCCGCTCGTTCTCCAGCTCAACAGCCGAGAAGGTCTGCTGCATCGACTTCACTGCGCCCGACATGCTGCCCGACGTCGATGGTCGGCCGACGGCGGCGGCCGGGGAGGGGATGTGTTTCTCGAGCTCAGCCCGATCGACGTTCGCGAACAGGCTCTTCATGCGGTTGGAGCGATCCTTGGCGTTCGTCATGTCCGCCCCCAGACGAGCTTGAGGTGGTTCAGGATCTCCTGATTGACGCTATCGACGGATTCGAGCGCTCGATTAAGCGTGTCCCGGCCGACCGTTCCACGAGCCATTTCGTAAAGGCTCTTCTTCTCAAGTCCCGCGCTCGCAATCGCAGTTGTTTCCACGACGACAGGTGCCAGCACGTCCTCGCCGAAAAGGGAGCGCAGAAGCGCAACGATGTTGACTTGGGGAACATCATTCGGATCGTGGCGCGTTAACACGTAGCGGATGAAATCGTGTTGCAGATGACCACCGTTTTCCTCAATGACCTGGAGGATATCGCTCGTCATCTTGAGGAACTGGTTCATGCTCGACACATCGAGCATCGCAGGATGGACAGTGACGAGGAGGGCGGTTGCCGCATAAAGCGCACCAAGCGTCAGGTAGCCGAGCTGCGGGGGAGCATCGATAAGGACCACGTCATAGTCGTCTTCGACGCTTGCGATAACCGATCCAAGCCGGCGGAAGAACATGCCTTCGCCGCGGCCGTCACCGCGCACGATAGCCTGGGGGGTCTCGTGCTCATATTCCATGAGCTCAAGATTGCCCGGCACTAGGTCGACACCCTCAAAATAGGTCTTGCGGATCACGCTCTTGAGCGAAACACGCTGCTCTTCATCGTAGCGGATCGCACCGTATACGGTCTGATTGTCTTCAACATCAATCTCCGGCTGGTAACCGAACATCGTCGACAAAGATGCCTGTGGATCGAGATCGATCGCAAGGACGCGCAGGCCTTGGAGCGCGAGGAAATGTGCAAGATGGACCGTGGTGGTGGTCTTGGCCGATCCACCCTTGAAATTGGCGACTGCTACGATCTGGAGCTTTTCACCGGTCCGCCGACGCGGAAGGAAGTCCAGCGCTTCCTTCGGCCGTTTCTTAGCAAGATGCTCGCGAATCTCGTTAATTTGAGCGAGGGTGTAGGCGCGACGGCGGTTATCCTTGCCGTGCAACTCCGGGGCCGCGCTCTCTCCATCAAGAGACATCTGTCTCAAGGTCGATTCCGCGACGCCCACCATCGTCGCCGCTTCGCGGGAGGTGAAGGTTTTGAGGGTCTTCTTCGCCTCAGGCGGATACATTTGTGAGCGGAGCGACTGAAGCTGCGCCGCAAGCAAATGCGAGTGGCGCGTAATTTTGGAGACGGACTCCTCGATAAGAGGCTTGGTGGCTGCAGCAGCGGGCATATCGCTCTCGACGGAAAAAAACTGACAATCGCTGAAAAAACGTCGCCCAACGATTACGCGATTCCATAAGCCGGTCAAATCTTAATTGGTTAACAGAAACTTAACGGCTTAAGAGGCTTCCTCCCCGGCACTACAAATATCCAATGAAACGGGTCACTTAACGAATTCCTTAAGCTCCCCGCGGCGTGACAAAAAAGAGTCGATAACCTCGCGTGAGCCATATTCCGCACCGCTCGAAGCAGCTTTTCATCGCGACTCGGCGAAGTCCGACACGTTACGGCCCGAATGATGAAACGCGATTATCGCAGACCCCTAGCTATTTGGGAGTGTTGGTCGCGGCATACTTTAATCAGTTAAATCAACCTAGCTCGCTCCAGCGACTGCCCGAAGCAACTCAAACACGGTAGGGGACAATTCAAACTGCCTTGCCGTTCCTCGCCCCATAGAATTCTTTCCTAGCGTTTCAACGAGCACTCCGCGCGCAACGAGCAGGTCCATCGTCTCGACGACACCATTGCGGGTCATTCCGGTAAATTTCATGATATTTGAAAGCGTTAGCGCTTCGCCGGCTAGGTGCATCATATAAAGGATGTTCAACACGCCGATCTGCTTGATCCGGGACTGTGGCGTCTCGCCTTCGAGCGGCTTCTCCAAGATCTCACGCACCGCGAAGGCCGATAGCGCCTGGTTTTTCCATCCGTCACTCAATTTGCTTGCCATCGATTTAACTATCTATTATTTGCATAGTATGAGCGTTGGGGCGAGGCGATTCTTCGTATGCCGTCCAACGAAATTTCAATCGGAGGGTAGGGGGCATGAAGAGCCTTTTCTTTCGAACGGTCATGGCGGCGTTAGGGTTCGGTTCACTATACCTTAGTTCTGGACAAAGTGCTCGTGCCGACGAATGGGGTTGCCAGGTTATCCTGTGCCTATCCAATCCCGGTGGCCCGACACAATACGCTGAGTGCCGACCGCCTATCCAGAAACTCTGGAGATGGCTCGCCAAGGGACGGTCATTCCCGACCTGCAGCGGCGTTGGCTTTCAGAGTTCGCGTCCTCGCTACGAACCTCTGTATTGCAACGAAGGCTACCGCCTGACCGGCGGATATGGTCCGCGCGGACAAGACGCGACTTGCGTGTCGACCGCCATGCAGGTTGTGAGCAATGACCTCTGCCGGCCCGATCGCGGCGGGGGAACGGGACGCGCCGGTTTGATCTCCTCCGCTCGATGGCAATGGGATGGCGGGCGCCAGCGGTGCGTAGCTTACACCATGAGCCGCCCTCTGGTCCGCGAGAAGCCTCGATACATCGATGTGACCATCGACGGCGTCGGCAAGCAGAGGGTGTGGTTCTAGGCATGCCCATAGCTTTTCTCGATCTTGCGCAGACCTGCGCACCCTTTGTTGCGTCCGAAACCCTGGCCGGCGTCGTCAGTCTTGAAAGCCGCTTCGCGCCTTTCAACATCCGCATCAACAGCGGCCGACCGCTCAAGAAGCAGCCGGCATCCAAGGCGGAGGCAATCGAAATCGCCACGTCACTCGTTGCCGAGCGTCACGACATCCAGCTCGGTCTCGGTGGGATCGGGTTGGAGGAACTCCAAAAACTAAAGCTCTCGATCTCCGACGCCTTCGACCCCTGCCTCAATCTCCAGGCCACAGGCACGCTGCTGGATGGCTACTACCGCCTAGCCGTCAAGGCCGGAGCCGATCCCGCCAGGGCCGAGCAGGTGATGCTGCAATCCTACTACGGCCGCGACGATCCCTCCGTCGGCGCGATGGTCAACTACGACGATCAGGTCCGCCGCGAGATCAAACGGCTCTCGCCGACGATGGCCAAGCTGACGATCGGCGACACGGGGGAGGGGAGGGGAAACGGCGACCCGCCCGCATCGTCCGCTGTCGACGTCATCGCGGAGGTGGTTGCCGAAAGCGCCGAACAGGATACCGCATCGATCACAGCGGCGCCGACATGGGACGTCTTCAAAACCCGACGCCGGTCGTCCGTCCTGGTGTTTCAGAATAGTCAAATGGAGCAGAGTGAATGAGTATTAGTTCCCGTATCCGCGCGTTTGCGGCCCCGTCTGCGATGGCATTCGCCACACTAGTGATGCTCGTCGAGCCGGCCTTCGCACAGGCTGCCGGCATCGAGACGATCCTGCAGAATGTTGTCGATCTCCTGCAGGGCAACATCTTTCGGCTGTTCGCCACCATCGCGGTTATCCTGATCGCCCTTGCCTGGATGTTCGGTTACATGGACCTGCGGCGCGCTGGTTACTGGATCGTCGGCATCGGCGTGATCGCCGGTTCCTCGGAACTCGTCAGCACGATCGTCGGAAGCTGATTGCATGGCGACCGCGCGACCGACACTTGAGGAAGATACGCTGTTCATCGCCTGCACCCGGCCGGCGATGATCGCCGGCGTAACGATGGAAGCCATGGGCATCAACGTCATGGCGACGACCATCTTCTATCTCGCGGCGGGCTCGGTCGCCTATGCGCTCGTCGGCGTCGTCTTCCATTTCATCTTCCGGGCGCTCGTCAAGCACGACCACAACATGTTCCGCATCCTGGTGGCCTGGGTCGAGACCCGCGGACGAACCCGAAACGGCGCGTATTGGGGCGGATCAACGCTTTCGCCGTTGCGGCTCGCCCGGCGCTATGACGAAAGGGATCTCGGATATGCCTAGCGTCGCAACCCTCAAGTCTCGCGAACTCGGCCCGGAGACCTTCATCCCTTATGTGCGTCATGTCGACGAAAGCACCATCGCGCTCGACTCTCGCGCCCTGATGGTCATGATCGCCCTCGAAGGCGTGTCCTTCGAGACTGCCGATGTCCTCGACCTCAATGCGCTCCACCGCGACCTGAACACGCTTTACCGCAACATTGCAGATGAGCGGCTGGCCCTGTGGACGCACCTCATTCGTCGCAGGGACAGCGATTATCCCGACGGAACGTTTGCGACGGCGTTCTCGGCCGCGCTCAACGAGAAATATCGCGAGCGCATGGTCCGCGAGGACCTGTTCCGGAACGACCTTTACTTGGCGATCCTGTGGTCACCGGCGCGTGATCCGGCCGAGAAGGCAGCCAAGCTGCTGTCTCGCCTCCGGCGCGCGCATCGATCCAGCGTCGAGCTCGATGAGGAAGCGCTGAAGCAGCTTCAGGACAAGGTCGTTGACGTCACCGCTGGATTGCAACGCTTCGAGCCGCGGGTTCTTTCCCTTTACGAGCACGACGGACTGCTGTTTTCCGAGCCGAGCGAGGTCCTCCACCAACTGGTGGGCGGCCGGCGTGAACCAATCCCATTGACCGAGGGCCGTATTTCCTCGGCGATCTATTCGGACCGGGTGATCATTGGTCGCGAGACCATCGAGATCCGGCACGAGGCGGAAAGCCGCTATGCCGGCATGCTGAGCTTCAAGGAATACCCGGCCCGCACCAGGACTGGGATGCTCGATGGCGTCCTGACCAGCCCCTTCGAACTGATCCTGTCGCAATCCTTCTGCTTCACGTCCAAGGCAGACACCCGCGTCATCATGGGCCGCAAGCAAAACCAGCTGGTCAGCAGCGGCGACAAGGCCGCATCGCAGATCGACGAACTCGACGACGCGATGGACGATCTGGAATCTAACCGCTTCGTGCTCGGCGAACATCACCTGACGCTTGCCGTCTTCTCGGCCTCGGTGAAAGAACTGACCGACAATCTCGCCAAGGCCCGCGCCGCACTAACCAATGGCGGCGCTGTGGTGGCGCGCGAGGATCTCGGTCTCGAGGCGGCCTGGTGGGCGCAGCTGCCGGGCAATTTCCGCTACCGCGCGCGATCGGGCGCGATCACCTCACGCAACTTCGCAGCGCTGTCGCCCTTCCATTCCTATCCGATCGGACAGAAAGACGGCAACGAATGGGGACCGGCGGTCGCCTTGCTCAAGACGGCATCAGGTTCTCCCTACTACTTCAATCTCCACTATGGCGATCTGGGCAACACGTTCATGTGCGGCCCGTCCGGCGCCGGCAAGACGGTGATCGTGAACTTCCTGCTGTCGCAGCTGGAAAAACACGACCCGCACGTCGTCTTCTTCGACAAGGACCGCGGCGCGGACCTTTATGTCCGCGCCGCCGGCGGCACCTATCTCCCCCTCAAGAACGGCACGCCGACCGGCTGCGCTCCCCTCAAGGCCCTCGACCTGACGCCGGAGAACAAGGTGTTCCTGACACGCTGGATCGGCAAGCTGGTGGGATCCGGCACGCGCGAGCTGACGGTCTCCGAACTGCGCGACATTGCCGGCGCGGTTGACGGTCTTGCCGATCTGCCCACGGACCAGCGGACGATCGGCGCGCTGCGGACGTTCCTCAACAACACCGACCCTGAAGGCATCGCGGCGCGGCTGCGGCGGTGGGAGAGGGGAGGGCCGCTCGGCTGGGTGTTCGACAACGTCATCGAGGATATCGGCTTCGGCGAGTTCGGCGGCAGCGGCAAGTTCATCGGCTACGACATGACGGATTTCCTCGACAACGAGGAAACCCGCACGCCGCTGATGGCCTATCTCTTCCATCGCGTCGAGCAACAGATTGACGGCCGCCGGATCATCATCGTCATCGACGAGTTCTGGAAGGCGCTCCAGGACGAGGGCTTCCGCGATCTCGCGCAGAACAAGCTCAAGACGATCCGCAAGCAGAACGGCCTGATGCTGTTCGCCACGCAGAGCCCGCGCGATGCACTGATCTCACCGATCGCGCACACGATCATCGAGCAATGCCCCACGCAGATCTTCCTGCCCAACTCGCGCGGCAACCACGCCGACTATGTCGAGGGGTTCAAGCTGACCGAGCGCGAGTACGAATTGATCGCGCGCGAACTTTCGATCGAGAGCCGCAGGTTCGTGCTGAAGCAGGGGCATAACAGCGTCGTCGCCGAACTGAACCTCACCGGCTTTGACGACGAACTCGCCATCCTTTCCGGCCGCACGGCCAATGTCGAACTTCTCGACGCTATCCGCGCCGAAGTCGGCAACGATCCGAAGGACTGGCTCCCCGTTTTCCAGAAAAGAAGGAGTGCAAGCTGATGGCTTCCTATCGACTTCATGGTGCAGCGCTTGCGTCTGCGCTCGTCCTCACCGCGGGCGGCGCGGCAGGGCAGGGGATCCCGGTGATCGACCAGACGGCGATCCTGAAGCACATAGAAAGTATCGCCCAGTTGAAATCGCAGCTCGATGCCCTCCACCAGCAGATCGAACAAGCCCAGCAGCTCTACGGCTCGCTCAACAAGCTGACCGACATGGCGGACCTCGCGAGCGTGCTCAACGACCCCGCGATCCGCAAGGCGCTCCCGTCCGACTTCGCCGCCATCGAGGGCTTGCTCAAGGGCGAGGGAAGCGGCGTGTTCAAGGATTCCGCTTCGAAGTTCCTGGAGGGCAACTCCACGTATCGCACAGACGCCGACGATTTCTATGCCAAGGAACTCGCGCGCGTGCAGAACAAGAATGCCGGGCAGATGAGCCTTGGCCAGCAGATGTACGATGCCGCCACCAAGCGCATCGATGGCATCGATCAGCTGCGTGAGAAAATCTCTACCGCAAGCGACGCCAAGGAAATTGCCGACCTGCAGGCGCGGCTGCAGGCCGAACAGGCGTTCCTCCAGACGGACGTGCTGCGGATGGAGGGTTTGCGGATGGTCCAGCAGGCGCAAACCCAGGTCGATGAGCAGCGGAAGGCCGAGGACTGGCGCCAGCGGATGGATGCGATGAAGGCGGCGCTGCAATGAGACGGTTTCCATTCCTTGCCACGCTGTTAGTTCTCGGAGCCTGCTCCGAGAAGACTGAGCAGGCCTATACCGTCGACGAGCTGATCGCCGATGAGGCGCTGCTGTCCCGCATCGTAACCGAGTGCCGGAACAATCCTGGCGAGCTGCGCGAAACCACCAATTGCCGAAACGCGGAAGCCGCCGACGGCAAGCTACGGCTTCAGAACATGCGCCGCGCGCTCGGAGGCTGACCGCCATGTATCAGGTGTTCGAGTTCATCGACGGACAGTTCAAGCGGCCGTTGGAAATGTTCGTTTCCGAGGGAACCTCAAACATCGCCGAGTGGGTCACCGGGCCGCTGACGGCGGCGGTCACGCTCTACATCATCATCTACGGCTATCTCATCTTGCGCGGGTCCATCCAGGACCCCGTCATGGAGTTTGCGTTCCGCGCGATCAAGCTCGCGATCATCGTCATGCTGGTGAAGAACGCCGGCGAGTACCAGACCTATGTCACGAACATCTTCTTCGACGTCTTGCCACGCGAGATCGCCCAAGCTCTGAACACCGGCGCGACGCCCAGCGCCAGCTCCTTCGACAGCCTGCTCGACAAAGGCCAGGCCTCGGCCACCGACATCTGGTCGCGCGCGTCCTGGCCGGTCGATATCGTCACCGGCGTCGGCGGCATGATGGTGATCGGCGTCAGCTTCCTCGTCGCCGGGATCGGCTATGTCGTCTCGCTCTACGCCCGGCTGGCGCTCGCCATCGTGCTTGCAATCGGCCCGATCTTTATTGCTCTCGCCATGTTCCAATCCACTCGTCGCTTCACCGAGGCCTGGATTGGACAGCTCGCCAACTTCGTCATCCTTCAGGTTCTGGTCGTGGCGGTCGGCGCTCTGCTGATCTCCTGTATCGACTCCACCTTCACGGCGATCGATGCCTATTCTGACGTGCTGATGCGGCCCATCGCGCTCTGCGCCATCGCCATTGCCGCGCTCTACGTCTTCTACCAGCTCCCAGGCATCGCATCGGCATTGGCATCGGGCGGAGCGTCCCTGGCTTATGGCTACACCACGGCACGGGACGCGCATGAGGGCATGCTTGCACGCGGAACCCGCTACACCGGGCGGTTTATCGGACGTGGCGCTCGCTTTGCCGGGCGCGCGCTCGGCTCCAAAGGGGCCGGCGGATGATTGCTCCCCCCAGGAAGAACACAAGGCTTGCTGAAATGACCAAGACCACCGTCCTGCTTGTCGTTCTCGCCGCGCTGGGAGGGTGCGCCTCGCTCACCTATCCGCTCCCGAAATGCGACGGCTATTCGCGGCGGCCGCTGAACCGCTCGATGTGGGAATGGGAGGGGGACCGCAAGCTGCAGCGCGAGGATTCGAGCGCTCGGTCCCCGACATCGGCCACCCCCTATGTCGAGGAAGACAACACACCCGCGGCGTTCGCGCATCTCGATATCGACGGCTCCCATCGCCGTTGCGCGGGGTGAAAGCATGGTCTCGACAGACAATCTCAAGAGCTATTTCGAGAAGGCGCGGCGATTCGACCAGGACCGCATGATGCAGATCGAGCGATCGAACCGGATCGCCTGGGCGATCGCGATTGCCTCCAGCATCGTTGCCGGCGTCGCCGTCTTCGCCGTCGCCGGCTTGACGCCGCTGAAGACTGTCGAACCCTTCGTCGTGCGCGTCGACAATTCCACCGGGATCGTCGATGTCGTCTCGGCGCTCACCTCGACAGCCGGCACGTACGACGAGGCGGTGACGAAGTATTTTGCCGCAAAATATGTCCGCGCCCGTGAGGGTTACGTCTGGAGCGAGGCGGAGGAGAATTTCCGCTCGATCGCACTGCTGTCGACCCAGGCGGAGCAGGCCCGCTTCTCCGCCAGCTATCGCGGGAGCAATCCGGAATCGCCGCAGAACATCTACGGCCGTGCTGCGACCGCCCGGATCAACATCGCGTCGATCTCGCTGATCAACCAAAACGTCGTGTCGGTGCGCTACATGCGCACGATCACCCGCGGCGAGGAAACGCGCACCTCCCACTGGGTGGCGACGCTCACCTACTCCTACGCCAACGCCCCGATGTCTTCGACGGACAGGCTGGTGAACCCCCTCGGCTTTGCGGTCAGTGAATACCGCGCCGATCCGGAGGCAATCAATTGATACGAAAGTCAATTCTTCTTGCATTGCTTGTCGCCGGAGCAGCCTCTTCTGCCCTTGCACTCGACATTCCCCGCGGGGCGTCGCAGGACAGCCGGGTCCGCTTCGTGAACTATCAGCCCTACAACATCACCCGCATCGTCGGCACGCTGCGTTCCTCCGTGCAGGTCGAGTTCGCGGCCGACGAGGAGATCGCCCATGTCGCGCTCGGCAACAGCGTTGCCTGGGAGGTGGCGCCGGCAGGCAACATCCTGTTCCTGAAGCCACGCGAGAACCAGCCGGTGACCAACATCTCCGTGGTGACGACCCGGCGAGATGGCTCGACGCGCAGTTATCAGATGGAGCTTACCGTTAGAGACGGCTCGGTCGCGGTCGGACAGAACACCTATTTCTATGTGAAATTCCGCTATCCCGCAGATGAGGCGGAACTTCGCCGCCGGCAGGCGGCGGCGCGCGCGCTTGCCAACCAGGCGAAGCATGCTGACGATGTGCTTGCGCTCCATGAAGCGTACGGCCCGCGCAACTGGCGCTATTCCGCACAAGGGTCGCAAGCTCTGGAACCACAGAGCGTCTACGACAACGGCAAGATCACCACCTTCGCCTTCGTCGGCAATCAGGAGATGCCGGCCATCTACATGGAAAACTCGGACGGCTCCGAGAGCCTCGTCCCGAAATCCGTCGACGGCAATCTCGTAATGGTCCACGCGATCAGCCGCAAGTTCATCCTGCGGCGCGGCAAGGATGTGCTGTGCGTGTTCAACGAGGCCTACGATCGTGTCGGCATCAATCCGGACACCAACACGACGTCGCCCTCTGTGGAACGCATCGTCAAAGACGATGCTTCGGCGCAATAGGGGAGGGGAGGCCATGATTCAGGAAGAGGAACATCGCATCCCCGGCGAGCGCGCCGAGACAGTCACCGGCCGACGCATCGACCAGAATCCGGTCTTGAAGCGCGGCGCGGTGGCGCTTGCCGTCGTGGCGTTCATCGGATTTGCTCTCTGGTCAACGACGGGCAAGAAGGCGCAGGACGAGGACTCGCAGCCGGAGCGCGTCGTCATTCGCCAGACCACGCCGTTCGAGGCGGCCAAGGAGAAGGTCGAGCCGAAGGAGGTCGTCCCGGAGGTGAAGCTGCCGACGCCTGTCGTGGAATCGGTCGCAGAGGAGAAGGACGAGCTGCTCGATTCCGCACGCAGGGCACCGGTGATGGCGTTCAGCGGGGGGCAGAAAAATGCCACCCAGCGCCGAGAGAACGATTCCGAAACGGCCGCGAATAGCAATTTCCTTCCGCTCGACGGCAACATGATGGGACAAAACCAGCAGAATAGCGATGAACAGCGCTTCGACGGCCTGCTGCGCCCGACCAAGCTTGAAGGCTCGCGCGCCGGCACGCTCGGCAATCGCGACTTCATCGTCGCTATGGGGACATCGATCCCCTGCGTGCTGGAGACAGCCTTGGCCTCCGACCAGCCCGGGTTCACCAGCTGCGTGATCAACCGCGATATTCTCTCCGACAACGGCAGGGTCGTCCTCATGGAGAAGGGCACCCAGGTCGTTGGGGAATACCGCGGCGGGCTGCAGCGCGGGCAAAAGCGCCTATTCGTTCTCTGGAACCGCGCGAAAACCCCGAAAGGGGTGATCGTCACGCTCGCCTCTCCAGCGACCGATGCGCTCGGCCGCGCCGGCGTCGACGGTTATGTCGACACCCATTGGTGGGTGCGCTTCGGCAGCGCCCTGCTTCTTTCCATTGTCGGTGATGCGACCAGCTACGCGAACAGCCGGTTGCAGGATAGCGACGTCGATGCGCAGAATACCACAAGCGCCGGCCAGCAGGCGGCGGCGATCGCCGTCGAACAATCCATCAACATTCCGCCGACGCTCAACAAGCACCAGGGCGAGCTCGTCTCGATCTTCGTCGCCCGCGACCTGGATTTCTCGGGGATTTATTGCCTGCGGGTAACGGAGCCGAGGAACCGCATCCTCGATCGGGCGGTGGTGGGGGATTTCGCGCCAGACTCGAAGCTGGTAACGAAGTAGCGCGGCGATGACAGAAGCGCAGGATGCGGCAGTCGTTCGTGAGTTGCTGAAGCCGTTTTCGGCATTCTTGCAGGATCCCTCACTCTATGAGGTGATCGTCAATCGGCCTGGGCAGGTGCTGACGGAAGGACCCGGCGGGTGGCGGATCCATGATCTTCCGGAGCTTTCCTTCGACAAACTCATGCGCCTAGCCCGGACCGTCGCCAGCTTCTCGCATCAACACATCGATGAACAGCGGCCGATCCTATCGGCAACGCTTCCGGGCGGGGAGCGCATTCAAATTGTCATCCCTCCTGCCACGCTGAAGGGGACGGTGAGCATCACCGTCCGCAAACCGTCGTCGGTGGATTTCACATTGGACGATCTGGAAGATAGGCAGTTTTTTGCGCGCACGCGGACTGTTGAGACGGATGCGCCAGGCGAAGACGACGAGCTACGCGACCTATACCGCGCTGGTGAGGTCAAGGAGTTCCTGCGGCGGGCGGTTATCTCCCGAAAGAACATAATAATTTCGGGAGCGACAGGATCGGCAAAAACGACGCTTTCGAAGGCCCTTATCAAACATATTCCCGCGGACGAGCGGATCATATCGATCGAGGACACGCCGGAAATCGTCATCTCGCAACCGAATAACGTGCGGCTGTTCTACTCGAAAGACCGGCAAGGGCTTTCTCAAGCCGGGCCTAAGGAGCTTCTGGAATCTAGCCTCCGTATGCGCCCGGATCGTATACTGCTGCAGGAACTGCGCGACGGAACTGCGTTCTACTACATCCGGAATGTCAACTCCGGCCATCCAGGCTCAATCACAACAGTCCATGCAGATTCCGTGTCGCTAGCGTTTGAGCAGTTGACCCTTTTGATGAAGGAGTCAGATGCAGGTCGAGACATTGACCGTGCCGAAATTCTGAGCCTGCTGACGGCTGCGATTGATGTGGTTGTCCAATGCAAACGGACGGCTGGTTTGTTTCAGGCGACAGAGGTTTATTTTCGTTCACGTCTTTAAAGCCGGGCATCGGGTCAGGCTACGCTCGACTATCGCGCGTTGCATTGCTATGCAACCCTCGATATTACGAGCAACAACGGAAATTCAAAGTTCCATAAATTGTATTATGCAATCTAGGATTGTCGTTGCTGGCACCACACTGCCCTAACATGTACGGAGGCAGACACTTTGAAGGAATTAGATCGACCCGAGCGTCTGGAAAAGCTCACAGCCGAGATCCAAGGCGCCCCTACCGTTTCCGATGCCCTTTGGATTTTCCAGCGAGCCTATGATCTCGACTTCCTCACCTATCATCTCGCATTGACTATCGCCGATGTGGTCGACACACCGTATGTGCGGACGACATACAACGACACGTGGGTATCGCGCTATTTGCTGCGAGGATACGTCAAGATCGATCCCATCTTACGCGACGGTCTCACCCGCTTCATCCCATTCGACTGGCGCGAGGTCGAAGTCTCAGCAGCGGCCGAAGAATTCCTGGCCGACGCACAACAGCACGGTATCGGCGCCAACGGCTTCTCCATTCCCATCGTAGATAAGAAGCGACGCGCGCTCTTATCATTAAACTCTAGGCAGAATCCCGATGAATGGGACAAGGTAGTTGCACGATATCGCTCTGAATGGCTGGACGTCGCGTATTTGATCCACCGAAGAGCAGTCTTCGAACTTCATGGCGAGCACGACCCAATTCCCCACCTTTCCAATCGCGAGATCGAGTGTCTTCACTGGAGCGCCCTCGGCCTGCACAGCAAGGACATCGCGACGATACTCGGCTTGTCCGAGCATACTACACAAAGTTACCTGGCATCCGCCCGGCACAAGCTTGGAGCGGCGACAATTACGTCGGCGACTTCTCTCGCAATTCAACTCCGGCTGATCAATCCCTACAGCAATACCCAGACCTAAGGGGGCTGCTTTCTGGAGATTTATCGCATCGGCGATCGGCGGCATGCTTCTCTCGCACAGGCTGAACGCAACCTGGCGATGAGGAGGAGCTCGCTATGTCAAAGGCTTCATCGGAATTCATGCGGGAATGCGACGGCGCGCCTCGGCTGAACGAGATGTTCCAATTCTTTTCTGCGACGGCCGCCGGTAGATCGGGCGCGCCCGAAAATCTTCCGACCGCGGACTTCCGGTTGCTGCAGCACGACACCCGCCTGCTTGAGTTTGCCGAACGACACCGCGCTTTGTGGGGCCAGTTCGACCCGCACTTCTTCAGCAGTATTCCTTACGTCCTTGAAGAAGAAATCAGGCACGGCGACGCCCTGCTGGAATACGCCAAAAGCAAGCAGCGCTCACACTCTCCAGTAGGATACTACGTGCTTGGAGGCGCAGAAGGGACGTTGGCGCGCACGCTCGGAAGCATGGCGGGCGGAGCAATACTCACGTTGTCATGCAGTCCGAACAAGGAGAACGAAGCGAGTTTCCTCAGGCACGGTCAACCGCGATTTTCTTCCTTTTTCCATGGCCCCTTTCACCGACTGACATCGGAATTTCTCCTCAGCGACGCCGTTCTGAAACCGCTCGGCGGCAAGTTCGATGTCATTCTCGAGGATACAACATTCCAGATGTATTCCCCGAACCGCTCGGGGCAGATCAGCTTCGTCAAACAATATCTGAAGGACGATGGAGTATTCCTCTTTGTCGAAAAGTTCCGACATGAAGGCTCCGCCGAATATGTGCGTCGCGAACTACAAAAAGACTATGGGTATAAGGCCAGGTATTTTTCGGCTGACGAGATCGCTCAAAAAAACAAAATAATCCTCGAGCGGATGAACCTTAACGAGGTTACGATCGAGACAATGGCCGCAGCGCTCCGCGAACACTTCGTGCATGCCTGCATGACGTGGAATAGTGGCAATTTCTACGCAATAGCCGCCAGCAATAATGCGCAAAATCTCTTCGATTTCGTCGGAAGAATGTGTGAACCGTGCATACCGCACGAATACAACTACGAGAAGCTGCCGAGGCCCCTGCCCGGATTTTCGTTTGACCTGCCCCCATTTCGGCACGTGAAAAGAGCGCCGTGATGGTAAAACCCGAAGGTTGGCTAGCAGCTAGGAAAGGCCGTTCGACGCTGCTCCTGTTCTTTGCTGGAATGCTGGTCTCAAACGTAGGCCGAAACGCATATTTCGTCTGCTTAACATGGATCGCCCTTACCAAGTCGAACAGCGTGCGACTGGTAACGGTTTTGCTATTTGCGAGCACGCTGGTGCAATTCCTGTCCAGCGGCATATCCGGCCATTTGGCCGACGTGATCGACCGACGCCGCCTCGCGGTCGGCTTCGACGTTGTTCGAACTCTGGTGGTGGCGCTGACTGGATACGCCGTCACTGCCGAAGCCGGCCTTTGGGCGCTGTTCTTGTCGGTTGCCCTCTACTCGGTTGCCGACCGTGGGTATCTCACCTCCATGCAGTCAATGATCCCAGACTTAACTCTCCGGACGAGCGCAATCGCCGCGAACTCGGCTTCGTATTTAATGATGCAAGTGGGGACCTTTTTGGGCGCGCTGCTGGCGGGCTATCTTCTTCATGCGATACCATACGGAGTAGGACTGTCATCAATCGCTGTCACATTCGCCATTTCGGTCATCGTGCTTTACGCCGCGCGAATGGAACTGCGCGCCCCCGCGACAGCAACGCAATATAGAGCCAACCTACTAAGCCAACTGTTTTCCATAAAACAGCTAACTCGAAACAGGCTCATCGGCTCCGCGGCGTGTTACGGGCTCACTCTTGGCCTGGCGGCCTTATTCAGTTCTCTGCTCGCGGCATACGTTCTGAAGGAAATGAAAGGCGGAGCTGTTCAATTTGGCCAGATGGAATCTGCTTGGGCGCTTGGTGCAACTGTCGCCTGCCTACTTCTCTCGATTGGAGTCGGAAAGTCGCTGACAGACCTTAGCCTGGCACCTCTCCTATTCCTCTCCGGGGTTGGGCTTATCCTTTTATGGATGTTTCCCGGACCTGCCTCGGCAGCTACGACGCTCGTCGCGCTCGGCGTCATCTACAACGTGAACCGAATCCTCGTGGACGCGCGAGTATAACAAACCGTTGAGAGCTCGGCAATTGGAAGAACCAAGGGGGCGATCAACACCGTTGGGACTGGGATTGGTTTGCTTGTCTACGCCCTCATCGGAGTGGGTGGGGATAGATTCGCACCTTCTGAGATGTTTGCCCAGTATGGGGTGTTCATCGCTGCCGCTGCGGTGGGTTTTCTCCTGGCTGCATCAAGAGATCGGTCGTGCCCCAGCGAACGAAACGGGAGTGATTGAGAAATGCAGAGCCCCCGTGACATCAGAGGTGGCTCGGTTTGTCTGAACAGCTTCGGGCGTTTCGCTAAGTGGATTTCCGCCTCGATTATGCCGCCACCATCATTGGTGTCAGCGCGTTGAAGTAGGCCTGATCCGGCGTCCGCCGGTCAAGGGATGAATGTGGGCGTCTGGTGTTGTAGAAGTTCAGATATCGGGCGATGCCAGCGCGTGCCTCGGACACAGTCTTGTAGGCATGGAGGTAGACTTCCTCGTATTTGATCGAACGCCAGAGCCGCTCGACGAAGACATTGTCTCGCCACGCACCCTTGCCATCCATCGAGATGGCAATCTGTGACCTCTTCAGCACGGCGGTGAAGTCGATGGAGGTGAACTGCGATCCCTGGTCGGTATTGAAGATTTCCGGCCTGCCATGACGGGCAAGTGCCTCCTCCACCGCCTCGATGCAGAAGGCTGCTTCCATCGTGATCGACAACCGCCATGACAAGACCTTCCGGCTGAACCAGTCCACGACGGCGCACAGATAGACAAATCCCCGCGCCATGGGGATGTAGGTCAGGTCCATTGCCCACACCTGATTGGGCCGGGTGACTGCCAGCTTTCGTAGGAGGTAGGGATAAATTTTGTGCCCTGGCGCTGGTTTCGAGGTGTTCGGGCGGCGGTAGATCGCCTCGATGCCCATCTTCTTCATCAGCGTGGCGACGTGTCGCCGCCCGGTCTCCAGACCTTCTCCTCTCAAGAGCCCTTGCAACATCCGACTTCCGGCAAAGGGGTAGTCGAGATGCAATTCGTCAATCCGGCGCATAAGGGCCAGATCGCCGTCAGACACCGGACGAGGCAGATAGTAGACGCTGCCACGGCTGAAGCCGAGAAGCTTCGCCTGGCGCACGACGGATAGCTTGTGCTCGCGGTCGATCATTTCTTTCCGCCCAGCAATCCCGCCTTGCCGAGCGCACCGGATAAAAAATCGTTCTCCAGTGTCAGTTCGCCGATTTTCGCGTGCAGCGTTTTGACATCGATGGTCGGACCCGACGGCTCCGCTTTCGTTTCATCGCCGAACACACCTGTCGCCCCCTCAAGGAGCTGGTCTTTCCATTGCTTGATCTGGTTGGCGTGCACATCGAACTGCTGGGACAACTCCACCAGCGTCTGCTCACCTCGGATGGCGGCAAGTGCCACCTTCGCCTTGAAAGCCGGGCTATGGTTCCGGCGCGGTCGTCTCGTCATGGTCTCTCCTGTTCCCGGCATCTAAGCCGAAGTCAGGCAGAAACTCCACTTATCCCCGCTGTGCAGATTTCCCGAGCCAGCTCTATCCGCTGCGCTTTCGACCGTCTCCTCCCTTTGGTCAAGGGCTACTGGGAGGAGCCCTTACCGGCATACGCCGCAGCAGTTTACGAAGGTTTCGATCTACCAGGTTTGGATATTAGGCGCGACGCATTAACAAAGCTATGTTCGCTCCTCCGGCGACGTGCGATGGAGTCTGGACACAGCGAAACACTAGCACAGCTTTTAATCGAGCAGATTCATCGTAGACCAGTGATCCAGACCGGGCCACATTGCCATCTCGTGGTCGAGCCGGATGCGTTCTTCACCCATCTGTTCAACCTCATGGCTCTGAAAGCTCACTCAGAAGCTTGGTATCTCAACTATTCCGTTTCAACGGTGAAGTTTACTGAACGGGCCAAGAAAGGGCCCGGATGGCTTCTGCTCGATGGGCAAAATGTCAATGTGTTTGGACTATCCCATAGGCAGATGGAGCCATACAGCATCTGCGGCCGTCATGCTCCGCGGCGATTTGCAATGAGGCCAGCTGATCCCCACGTCGATCACCCTATGCGGGATCGCTTACAAGCCGTTCTTCCTGACAGGGAATTCTCCTCGGCCGCAGATGCGGTCAAATCGGCAAACGAGTGCCTGTGGCGCGCTTGCGTAGGACGCAATGTCCACTTCCTACAACTGGATGACGCCGATGTGGCAACGCTTGTCATCGACCATCTCCGGGATCGGGAATCCTGGTTATCGCGCCACTTCATCAATTGCCCCGCTACGCTAGCCACTTTTGCGGGCGCCGTGCGCGAGCTCAATTCTGGGCCGTGGGCCGGCTGGTTCACGTTCAACACCGATTTCTTTTGGCTCATTCACGGCGGGCGGTTGAAGCGGTTACATCTAGAGGGAGGCAAGTTGCGCGACAGCTTGGGGGACTTCGAGGTGGATTTCAATGCCGACTCGTTGGCGGAATCGCTCGAGGCGCGAGAAATCGTTCCGAGTCTGTTCCTAGTGTTCATGGTTGTTGCGATCCTCCCTGCCCTGCGCGCACTCGGCGGCAGCCGGCAGATCATCTATTATCCGTTGATGCGCGCCGCATTGTTGAAGGCATTGGAGCGCTCATCCGTCCTAGTCAACAAAGTGCTAGCAGAGAGCTTGCGGCTTGATCCGACGCCGAGTGTATGGGGGCACCGCACGATAGCTCCGACCTGCGACGACCCTTGGCGAATGCTCGCAGCTGGCGGACCCGCGGCGACCGCGAAACTGATCAACACATTCGCGAGCATGTCCTTGAATGACGCGAGCGCCGGTCTGCCCGGGTTTGTGAATGATGAACTCTGGCAGCAATGCTGCACTGCGCTGAAGGATAATAGCTTGCCCATTTTGCCAGCGAATTGAGAAACGCTCGATCGGCGAGACTTGACCGGTAAACCTGTGGGAAAGTGCACCGGCTGCACCGGACCGGAGACATCGAATGAACACGCCCCCCATCACCATCAGGCGCCTTTCTGCACCGGACGTTGGTACTTTCCAACAAGTCCGACTGGAAGCCCTTTCGTGCGAGCCATCATCCTTCGCGAGCACACACGAGGAATGGGCTTCGTTGCCCATAGAGGCCTGGCTGCGACGGCTGAACGACCCGGTCTTTGTCGCGTTCCAAGGTGGGGATCCAGTCGGTTTGATTGGCCTGATCAGAGAACCTCGGGCCAGATCCGCCCATCGTGCGACAATCGTTATGGTCTACGTCACGAAAACTCTGCGCGGGCGCGGACTTGCGACACGCCTTCTCGATACCGTTGAAAAATTCGCTCGGGGCATAGGCGTGACGCAGCTGGAACTGACGGTAAGCGCCCAAAATCCAGTGGCGACAGGCGCATATCTTCGTCACGGGTTCGTTGAGGTCGGCAGAATCCCGAACGGGTTCATTCACGACGGGAGAGGAATCGATGAAATTCTGATGGTGCGTCCATTGGTACCTTAGCTGGTCCGCACGTGTGAGGTCCCTATTCCAGGCCGATTGCCGGCTGGACGAGAAACGAAGCGGTCTCGTCCGAGCAGTGCGCCCTTATTTTAGAGATCGCGGCAGCGCCGTGTATCGCATTTTGTTACTTTGTAGAGTTTACTCCGTAGATGAATCCACCGCAGCGCGCATGACTGCGATCATGACCATTCGTGAGATTTTCGCGCGCAACCTCAGAAAGCTGCGACAGGCCAAAGGTCTGTCCCAGGAGAAGCTTGCACATCGCGCCGGCATTGATCGTACCTATATCAGTTCCCTTGAACGATGTGTTTATTCGCCCACAATCGACATGGTCGAGACCCTGGCGGAGATTTTGGAGGTTTCCCCGGCTGACCTGCTAGAGTCGGACCGTGGCAAGCCGCGTAGCGCCCCGAAATCAACTTGAATCAGCCGCGAGTTCGCATATCAAGGCCGCGACCTGGAATGACTTCACAAATGCAGGAACTGGCAGAAATTCGAACCGAGAATGGAAATTGTACGCGCCCGTGAACATGTTGGGCGTTGGGATGCCGCGCTCTGAGAGGACCGCTCCATCAGTCCCCCCACGCATCGACAAGAACTTAGGTATGATGTGGAGTCTATCGAGCGCGGAACCGAGTAGGCTCATCGGAAGCGGATTCATTGAAAGACAGGGACCGACGTTGCGGTACTCGTCCGCTATTCGGTACTGAATATTCCCCGATGCATATTTCTGTCTCACTGCTTCAACGACCGTCGCAATCTTCGTCTTGCGGCCCTCAAATGCAGTGTTATCAAAGTCGCGGATAAGAACCTGTAACCGCGCGCTGCTGTCATTTGCGACCAGATTGGCAACCCAGCAAAATCCTTCGCGGCCCTCAGTGTGTTCAGGGGTATCCATTGGATCAAAGTGGCTGATAAAATCGTGCGCCATCAGGATCGGGTTTACGAGTTTGCCCTTCGCCGACATGGGATGAGCACTCGCCCCTTCGAAAACGATTTCGGCTGAGGCGGCATTGAAGTTCTCAATGACCACCTCGCCGAGTTCACAACAATCGATGGTATAGGCGAAGTCGCAAGGGAAACGATCAAGGTCCAATGCCTTTGCCCCCCTCAGGCCGATTTCCTCGTCAGGCACGAACGCGACGAAAATGTCTCCGTGGGCCTCCGGGTCTTCCTGCCGAGCCAGGACCGTCATGATTACAGCAATCGCAGCTTTGTTGTCGGCGCCGAGGACACTGGTTCCGTCGCTTGTGATGATATCCGCATTCAGCCACTGGCGAAGTTCAGGATGTTCGTCGATCCGTAGCCATATTGACTGCTCGCTATTGAGGCACAGGTCGCTGCCGGAGAAGCGGTGGATTTGAGGTCGAACCGCCGGAGACAAACCAATGTCGGCGGTATCCAAATGAGCGATAAACCCGACCCGCGGTGCCCTCGACCGAGTACCGCGCCGAACCCCGGTTACGATTGCCTGGTCATCGACGACCACGTCTTGAACGCCCAATTCTCGTAGCTCTTCTGCCAACAAAAGAGCCAGAGACATTTGGCCGGGCGATGAAGGCAGCTTCATCAATGAGCTATCGCTTTGGCTTGCGACCGCAGCGTAGCGAAAGAAGCGCTCCGTCAGTTCCTGGCTGATATCCATGTGAAGCCCCGTGCGTTCATCAAAATTCCGGTAAATGACCATAACAAGAGGACCACCTCACGTCCGAATTCGCGCGCAACCGCTGGATATGTCCACATCGGTTCCAAAAGCTGCCGACTGGTGGGCGAGGCGGCGCAAGATGCGATCCGCGTTTCGGTGATCTGCAAGCTCCGGAACTAGGCGCTTTTCAAATTCGGATCGGCGCAAGGCGTTCTCTCCGCCGATAATCAGTGGATGAAGCGATACTTCGGTGAGATTGTTGCGCTCATCAAAGGAACATGCCCCGATCACGCTCTCCCAGACCTCCGGCGCTCGCCATGTTTCCTCCTCTGAAGGAACGTGAAATATGAAGTTGCCCAAACTGTAGAATATCGGGCGCCGGCGGTAAATTTCTACTCCCTGAAGAACCGGAGCGCCGTGACTGACGAACGCGGCGGCGCCAGCGTCAATGCATTGCTTTGCTACACTGCCGACCCAATCGGGAACCTGCAGCCAATCCGACGCCCAGTGGTGGTGATGTAGGTAGGCGACGACAAAGCGTCCGTCCCGAGCAGCGGCCGCGATCGCATTGAGGTTCCGAGATAGATCATGGTCGTTGATTTTCACACTCCGTCTAAATCCTGTCGACCGCCGAAAGACCGCTCGAGCGATGCAGACTTCTTCGGATTCATCGATCGCAAACGGGTCATTCGGCTGGATGTCGTTCACCAGGGTGATGTCGGTATACCCAACCCTGTCGCGGACCGAGCGAAGCTCCTCGAACATGTTGTTGTCGACATCAATGACCTGCGATATGCCGAGACGATTGACGCCCGGGCGTTCGGGACGCTCATTCCTCGCATCGTCGGCATACATGATATCCGGCCCCGGACCACCATCCATGGCGACAACCGCCACCCTCCGCCCCCCAATCTTTCCCACACCCGCAGTGGCCGCCTCACCATGATTGCGTCCGATACCAGCGTGCAGAAAATCGCGTTGCTCGACTTCCTCAAGCGTTGACAAGATACCCGATGGTCCGAGATCGAAGGCGTGATTGTTCGATAGCGACAGGGCGCGAAAGCCAATGTCTTTCAGAGCGTCCAAAACAATGGGTTTACTGCAATCGAAATAAGAGCCCTTCAAAGGCCAGCCGCGATGACGTCCGAAAATCGTCCCTTCAAAGTTGGTAAACGCCAAATCCGTATTTCTCAACAACGCACAAACCTCTTGGAACCCTGGGTTAGAGACACTGCGGGTGTCGTGTTTGATGAGAGATTGCCCGGTGACCGCGACAGTAAAGTTGCTGCTCATAGATTGACCTCTAATAATATGACGCGCCGGAACGCCAAGGGTGCGATCCGCGCCCTACCCTCGGCTGCCGCCCGCTTAGTGGATTGTTCTGGTTCTATTGGACAAATTTCTGAGAGCGTGCCTCGACGAGACTACGAGTGTAGGCATTCTGCGAACGGGAAAAGATCGTCGCTGCCTGACCAGAGTCCTCTACGCGCCCTCCTTTGAAGATGTAGATGTGGCTACAAATATCCTGAACGACGGCAAGATCGTGGGAGATGAAGAGCATCGAGATACCATCGTCGAAAACTCGTTCTTTCAGGAGCTTGACGATCTCGGCCTGCACGGAGACGTCGAGCGCAGAAGTAGGTTCGTCGGCCACAATGATCTGTGGCCGCGCGAGTAACGCACGCCCTATGCAAACGCGTTGTTTCTGTCCGCCGGATAGCTGATGCGGATAGCGGGCCAGGACGTTTCGCGCGAGCCCCAGCCGATCCACCATCTCATCCACATTCGAATTGGTCCGATTGCCGGAAGCGTGCATGCCGAACCGGATGGCCTCCTGAAGAGTGTCGTCGATCGTCATCCGCGGGTTCAACGAAACCGACGGATCCTGGAAAATCATTTGAACCCGCCCGAGAATGCCACTCTTGCCGCCCTTCCTCGAAATATCGAACCTCGTATCGTCGATCACGATCTCGCCCTCGCCGGCCGTTTCAAGCCCCGCAATGATCCGGCCGATCGTCGTTTTGCCGCTGCCGCTCTCACCGACAATACCGGTGATACTTCCACGTGGAATTCTGATCGAAACATCGTCGAGGGCACGCTTCGGCGACCGTCTGATGAATGGCCAGGACAGCCCTGAGGAGCTAAAAGCTTTGGAGACCTTTCTAGCGACAAGGATGTCGGCAGCGCCGCGCGTGTCGTGCTCCGGATTCTCCCGCCGCGCCTCGTTGATCCCCGACCCATCCTGGTCGCTATTGTGTTCGGACACCTGCAACCTTGGCACCGCGGCGAACAATGAGCGCGTGTAGTCGTGCTTCGGATCATCCAGAATGACGCTCGTCAGATTTTGCTCGACAACCCGACCATGTCGCATCACCAAGACGTCGTCGGCGATTTCCGCGATGACACCCATGTCATGGGTGACCAGAACAATCGAAACTCCGGTTTCGTCGACAAGCCTGCGCAAAAGCGCGAGGATCTGCTTTTGAACGGTTGCATCTAGTGCGGAGGTTGGTTCGTCCGCGACGATAACTTCAGGCGAGCCTGCTATTGCCATCGCAATCACGATGCGTTGACGCTGACCACCGGAGAACTGGTGCGGATAGTCGCTAAATCGACGCTGCGGATCAGGAATGCCGACGCGCTCCAGGAGTTCGAGACAACGGGCGCGGATCTCCTTGCGGGAGATCTTCGGATCGGAAGCCCTGATAGTTTCGCTGAGCTGCGCGCCTATCGGCATCAAGGGATCTAGCGATGCCGTGTGGTCCTGGAAGACCGCTGAAATGCGTTGCCGCGAGATAGGGGTCCGCCCATTTGTTCCTACTCCGCCGACGGGCTGACCGGAGAGCTTTATTGTTCCGGACGTCTCTTCGAACTGCGGCCCTAGCATCCGCAACACTGCGTTCCCCAATGTCGATTTCCCGGCGCCGGATTCACCTATGATGCCGAGGATCTTCCCTTTTTCGAGAGCGGCGCTTACATTTTGAAGAATTTGGAGCGAACCGCTCGCCCCTCTGTACTCAACCGAGAGATTGTTGATTTCCAGCAGGCTGGTGCTTGCATGTTCAGTCATCGTTGCTTGCTCCTGGGATCCAATTTGCGCCGAACATCCTCGCCAACGAAGTTTACGCTCGCAATCAACGCGAACAGGGCGAGACCGGGAAAGAAGCTGATCCAGTACTGTCCGGTCAGCAGATACTGGAACCCGTTCGCAACCGCAGAGCCAAGAGACGGTTGATCGACTGGAACGCCTAGCCCGAGAAAGGACAACGTTGCCTCAAGCGCGATAGCGTGGCCTACCTCAATCGGAATCAGGGTGATTGCCGGCGCGATGCTGTTGGGAAGAAGGTGGCGGAGAATCACGCGAATTGTAGGCAGCCGCAGCAAATGAGCACTGTCGATGTATGACTTGCTTCGTTCGCTTAATGCGACGGCACGGGCGACCCGGGCATAGTTTGCCCATTGGACGATCACGAGGGCCAAGATGATGCGATCGACGCCCGGACCAAGCGTTACGACGGCAATAAGGGCAATGAGGATCGTCGGTAGGCTCAGAAACAGGTCGACCGTGCGCATGATGCCGATATCGATCCAGCTACCAAAATAGGCTGCGGAAACGCCGGCGGTAAGGCCGATCAGAGCAGCGACCGCCGTGCTGGTGAGGGAAACTACCAGGCTAATGCGCAAGCCGAAGAGAATTGTGCTGGCAATATCGCGTCCCAGACCGTCGGTTCCCAGCACATAGGTATAGCCACCACTTCCAGGCGTTCCTGGTGGAGACGACGCTTCCCAGCCGAAGATCTGAAGCGGGTCGTAGGGGTTTTGCGGCGCAATTAGCGGTGCGGCAGCAGCAACGAGGACGAAGGCAACAAAAATGATTGTCGAGGGCGTTATAGAAAGAGCTAGATCGTGCTTCCGCCATCTCCGGAGCGTTTCGGATTTCATCTGAGCTTACCTTCTGTCAGGAGTGACGTATGCGCGGATCGAGCGCCGCATGGAAAAGGTCGACCAGCGCGTTGAGCACCACGAACGTTACCGAGACGAACGTTAGCGTCGCCATCACGACAGGACGGTCGAGGAGCTGGATCGAGTCGATCAGAAGCTTTCCGACCCCTGGCCAGGCAAAAATCGTCTCGACAACGACGGCAAAGGCCAGCATCGCGCCGAATTGCAGGCCGATGACCGTGACAATCGGCACGCTGATGTTAGGGAGCGTGTGGCGAAACAGGATCCTCGACGACGACAAGCCTTTCGCACGACAAAACCGCGTGAAATCCAGCTGCTCCACCTCTACGGTCCCAGCACGGGCTAGCCGCGCGATCAGTGCAGTATTCGGAATCGCCAGTGCAAGGGTAGGGAGGACGAGGTGGCGCAATCCGTTGGTTGTCAGAAAACTCCATTCCAGCCCGAACAAATGGCTCGTTTCGCCTCGGCCCCCTGAGGGGAGCCAACCTGTCAGCACTGCGCCGGTCAGGATCAGAACCATGCTCAGCCAGAAGGCTGGAATGCTCAGCGCGAAGACGCTCGTTTGCGCAATGATCCGGTCGAGCAAGGACCCCTGCCGTCTTCCGGCAAGTAGTCCCAAGAGAATACCCGTCGGTGCCCCCACCAACATCGCCAATGCAGCAAGTTCGAGTGTCGCCGGCAGCTTACTCATCACGAGAGCGAACGCCGGGAGATGATAGATATACGACGTCCCGAATGACCCCGTCAGGAGCGACTTGGCAAATATAAGGTACTGTCGCCAAAGAGGCTGATCGAGCCCAAGGGCAATCGTGGCGTTCTGTATATCCGCAGCGCTTGCGGTCTCCATATTGACGATGTTGAAGACGGGATTTCCGACACTGTGCACCCCAACGAACCCGATGAGAGACATGACGAAAAGCAAAACCAAGGCCTGCCCGAGCCTGCCCATGACGGTGGCAACGATGCCCATGGTCATTCCTCCGCCGGCGTGGCTTGCATAGCCGTGGTCCATCCACGGGGGTGAACCGTATAGGTGGCAATGTGCTGGCCATAGCCGGCGATATGATGGAAATGGTAGAGCGGAACGATAGGATAGTCCGCCATGACGAAATCGGTGGCGCGTGCTACCGCCTCATCCCGCTTCGGCCCGACCTCGATTGTCTCTGCGTCAGCAAGCAGCTTGTCGAACTCTGGATTACGGTAGTCGCCATAATTCAGCGAACCGGTCTTTCGTTCGTCGTTCTTTGACGCCAGGACTGCGTCGAGGCAGATCGTGACTGTGTTGCCCGAGCAGCCAGCGTACCAGGCCGGGTATTCGCCTTGGGTAAGTTTATTGGCGTAAACCGAGTACGGCGCGACAGCTGGCCTCACCCTGACACCGATACGTGCCCAATTCTGCGCCACCGCCTGGAGGGAGTCGCTGTCGCCGGGATAGCGCCCGGCAGGTCCCCCAAGGACGATATCGAACCCGTCTTGAAATCCTGCTTGCGCCAGCAACTCCTTCGCCCCCTCAAAATCAGGCTTCGCGACCGTGAGTTGCTCCGATGTTCCGGGCATTCCCTTCGGAAACAGCTGGGAGGCCGGGGTGCCATAACCCAGCAAAATCTTCTCCGCCAGGAAATCGCGATCCGTCGCCATCGCAAGCGCTTTTCTTACACGGACGTCCCGAAACGGATTCGAAATCGCGCTGCCCGATTTGTCAGTTACACCGGGCAACTCTTCGCGTCCGACGTCGAACTGCAGAAAGTTGGAACGGGCTGCGCTCGTGCTTGTGATACTTACACCTCGCTGCTTGAGCGTATCGACATCGCGCGCCGGGACAAAGTCGGCGAGATCGACCTCCCCCGTTGTCAGGGCGGCGACGCGAGCGGCGGGACTTTCAATGATTCGGAAAGTCACATCCGACCATCCAGGTTTTGCGCCCCAATACCCGTCGTTGCGGACAAGTTTCAGCGTTTCTCCCGATTGCCAGCCCTCGAACTTGTAGGGCCCTGTGCCGATCACGAATGAGCCACTATTCATGTCATCCGTGGTTTTGAATCCATCGTCCTGATGCCGCACGATGAAAACAGACGACAACGCGAGTGGTAGCGTCGGCGAGGGCGCGCTCGTCTCGAAGATGACAGTAAGCGGATCAGGTGCGCTTACTTTGGTGACGGCCTGGGTATATGCTGCCAACCCGCCGCTCGGCGGCTTCAAAAAGTGTTGAATGCGCTCGATGGTGGCAATGACATCTTGCGCGGTGAACGGCGATCCGTCGTGAAACTTTACATTTTCACGAAGCTTGAATTCCCACTGCGTGTCCGTGACTTGCGCCCAGGATACTGCAAGACCGGGCTTCGGCTCCATTTTTTCGTCCTGGTAGACCAGCCGTTCAAAAATATGGGAGAGGAGCGACGTGTTTTCGTTCAGGTCGGCATAGTGCGGATCGAGCGTCATGAGCTTGTAGGCGGTTGCCACTTTCAGCGCTTGCGCATTTGCTCCAGTCGCCGACAGCCCTCCCAGAACTGAAATTCCCATCCCTGCAATAACCATTGCCGGGCGGAGTACATTCATGAATACCATTAATCTGCTCCCATTTGCTTGTGGCACGCCGGCTCAAGCGGCCGGCCTTTTGCGCCAATGACTGCTCCTTCCCCAGACGAGCGTGATTCACTCGTGAGGCATGCCATTCCACTGTAATGTAGAGTTTACTCTGTAATGGAATACTCTACAAAAGGCAACGCGCTTGACAAGGGAAATCGCGGGCCTTTGCCCCAGCCGAGCAATCTGAGGCTCATACGAGAATTCTGAGGAAGACCTGTTCTTCACATGGATGTCCTCCAGCCACGTTCCGCAGGTCGGTTGGTGAGGGAAATCGCCGCGCTTCGACATTTCAGGGCTGGCAGAGGCGCTCGGCGTCAGGATGGTGAGGGCCCGGCTTCGACCTGTACCACTCAGCAATACCCAGAACTTGGGGAACCGTTTTCTGGAGATTTATTCCGCTCGGAAACGACAGCATCCTGCGCTCGATCACCCGATGGAGGCAAGCATGTATCTCCTTGTTCAAGCAAACGAATATTACAAATACGCAGGCCTGCTCGACCAATCGTTCCGCCTACGGAAAAAGGTTTTCGCGGACCGATTGGGGTGGAAGGTCTCTGTCTCAGATCACCGGGAGCGCGATCAGTATGACGATTTGGACCCTGCATATCTGCTGTGGTGCGACGACCGCCATGACCAGCTCTACGGCTCCATTCGTCTGATGCCGACGACAGGACCAACACTGCTCTACGACGTTTTCCGACAGACCTTTCCCGACGCTTGCGACCTGAGTGCACCAGGCATCTGGGAAGGCACGCGGATGTGTATCGATGACGAGGCAATCGCACGAGATTGTTCGGACCTGCGTCCCGACCGTGCTTTTGCTCTCCTGCTGCTGGCGCTCTGCGAAGTCGCACTCGACAGCGGGATCCACACCATGATCTCGAACTACGAACCGCATATGCGCCGCATCTACAGGCAAGCCGGTGCGGAACTGGACGAGCTGGGCCGAGCCGATGGATATGGACGCCGCCCTGTCTGCTGCGGCGCCTTTGAAGTCTCGACACGCGTGCTCACCGCAATGCGCTCCAGCTTGAATGTGAGCGAAACGCTATATCGCCGCCCGCCGCTTCCAAGCCGCGCGCTTTCGTCCCCCATTCCCGTTGCTGCATGACCGGACCGTGCTGAAGGACAAGAACCCGCCTTGTCCGATCTGCCACCATATCAAGGAGGCCTCGTGTACAGCTACGCCACGCATTTCGCCGCAGAGACATTCGTTCCGATCACGGATGCCGATCGGTTCGTTGAGACCTTCGGCATGAACTTCCGCGAGTACATCCTGTCGAGCGGCTTGGAGAGCGCAGACACGGTGATCGATTTCGGGGAGGGAAAAGCAATCCTCCGGCCGGGCTTCATCGGCCTGAGGATCAGGATCGCTTCGGACAGCCTCTGGGGATATTTGGGCTGCCGGGAACTACTCCATCTCCACCTATTCGATGCTGGGATGGTTCGAGACGTGGACTATATGTGGATGCCGGCAAGCGACGTACCCTTCGCCGTGCCGGCGAACCGGGCAAACCACGGGCGGAGGTAACCAAACCTACGCCCATCATCGAGGAGGGTACCGGCTGATCAAGCGCTCAGCGCCCGCCTTCAGGGCAGCAAGAAGATGCTGCCTGTCGAGCGGCCGGATTCCATTTCGGCATGAGCTGCATCGATATCGTCCAATCGATATTCGGACCCGACCTAAGAGACGATACCAGCTTCGAAGTCGCGAAGGGCAGCAATCGCCGTTTCACGGTATCGGCCGACATCTCCGCACCAAGCCTTGATGCTCGGACAAGCAAGGAATTATCCGGGACCGCAGATCCTCGACGGCGACCGGCGGAATTGGCCGCGCGGCCTGGCCAAAGCTAGTGTCTCACCGCTGAACATCCCTGCGGGACCGGGCAAAAAAAATGGGCCACCGGAAAAACCGTGGCCCATGGAGTGTGGAGATCAAAACCTCCAGAGGGGAACAGGTGATGCGGCGGTACTGGGAGGAGAAAACCGCGATGTGCATCAACTACAAGCATAATGCCCGTTTCCTGGGCGCATGAACACTATCCATTGTGCAATGCAGCTATGCGCTTCCGCGCACCAGCCCCGAACCTAGCGTCGCATCATCAACTGGGAGGTTCGCGCAAGCTCCCGGTTTTGCCTCATGGCTTTCTCCTGCAGGGCGCCAGCGCGCTCGTGGACGAGGCGGAGCGCCGCGGCCTGCTCATGGCCGATGCAAAGCGAGGATGCTATTCTGGCAACATTCCCTCCCTTCAACTCGGCTTTCTCGGCCGGGGTCAATCGTTTTGAGATCGCCAGCGAAAGAGCCTCCAATTCACGCGTTAGTGTCGGCGCTGCGTTCAGCCGACGAACCTGTTCCTGGCCATCGGCCGCCAGCACTACAGACAACTCCCGCGATGGCCGCGGAATTTCCACCCTCTGACGAGCCTGCTCGTCACGATGGCGCATGACGATCTGCTGCCGCTCGAAATCCATCGCATGACCGTAATCGGCAAGCGCCGCCGCCAGCCGCGGCGCATGCGCTTCGGCGGACTGGCGAGCCGGGCTCGGTCCTCTCAGCCAGCCCCGCCCCTCACCCGCCAATTCGCCGAGACGGCCGGACCCCACCTCGTCGCTGGCGGCCGTGCCGCTGCGGGCATCAGTGATCTGCTGCACCGAGGCGGACACTGCCTGGCTATTGCCGAACACCAGCAGGGACAGGTTTTCGATCTCAGCGCGCTTTCCCGCCAAGCGCGCGGACCCGCGCAGGCGTTCGGCGATCTCACCTTCGGAAAAATCGGGCAGATGCCGGGTCGGCACAAGCACGTCGGTCTGGGCCGCGCGACGATCCTGCGTTCGGTTCATGCCAAGGGTTCGTTCGTTCTCGACGATGCCGCGCACAAAGTCATCGGCCGCATGCCTTCTCGTTGCGTCAAGCCGGTCATGCCGTGCCGCCTCGGTGAGGATCGCCTCCATCATCAACTTGGCCCGCGCACGGTTTTCCAGGTCGGCTGTGCGCAATCGAAGCTCACCCTGGACTGCGTGCAAGGGCTCGCCGCTCTCCCCGACGATCGTGCTGGCTATCGCCACGCGCTCGGCAATTGCCATGTTTCGCTCAAGACGACCGCGCGTCCGGGCTATCGCCGCAAGATAGCCGGGCTCGATGACGTCGGACATGGCCATGTCGGCCGCGACCCTGCCGGATGCGACGGCGTTGGCGGCGCGGCCGAGTGTCTCGCGCATGCCGGCTGCCTCCAGCCAGGAGTCGACGACATTTGCCATACGGGACAGGCGATCGGTTCTGGCAAAGACATCCCGATCGACAGCCACTCGGTTCAGCTGAACCTCGAAATGCTCCGTCAGCCGCCGCCGCGAGCCGTCCGGCGTTTCCACCGATAGATCGGCGGGAAGACGATGGGCAGCTGGAAACTCCTGGCTCCCGCGCTTGTCCTGAACCATCGCTCGTGTCGAGACGATGGTGGCGCCATCCGGCAAAAGGCCGAGGTCGCGGGCCGCTTCGACCAGCTTCAACGCCATATAGCTGTGCGACAGGCGGCCAACCGCATGCGCCTCGACGTTTCCGATCGGCCGGCGTTCCGCATCGCGCAGCGCGTTATCGTAGAGTTCGACGAACATGCCGAGCGCATCGGCCCGGTTCTGGAAAACCGATCGGCCGCGCCGCTGGCCCTCCTCGCTATCCGCGGCTCGCCGCTGTGCGCGAAGGTGATTGACGTCGTCCGCGGCCTGTGACCGGACCGTGGCAATCCGATCCTCCGGCGCGCGTCGCTCTTCCATGCGGGCGAGAACGTGGTTCCAGTCATCGGAAAAGCGCTGGAGCTCGCCGCGTGTCATCGGCCGCGACTGCTCACGCTCGAGCGCGAGCCGCGCATGCGCCTGTGACCAGCCGGCCTCGCTTCGCTCATTGTCATAGAGGATCGTGCCGCCGCGCGTGCGTAGCTGGACGCGGTCGACCACGTTTTCACTTTCCAGTTTTTCGAGGCTGACGTGCAGGCCGGCGACAGCCGCATCGTGGACATGCCGCGGCGGGATGCGCGCCGCATCGCCGGCACGCAGCATTTCCTCAAACCGAAAATGGTTTCCCTGCCAGCTGAGCCGCGGATTGACGGCAACCGCCCGAGCCTCGACCTCGTACCCGGCAGCGCGGGCTAGGCCGATGACGCGGACGACATTCTCCGGCCTGCGCATCGTCGTTTCGAACACGACATTGACCTTGCGCTCGGCGGCCGCCGCCAGCAGCTTCTCGGTCCAGCGCCCAGCATCGAGCTGCGTGAACTGCGATGCCGTTTCCGGATCCTGCCGCTGGAACGTCCGAAACTGCGGATGGTAGGAGCGCAGATCGTCGCCGACGATGCGGATCGTCGGCCCCGATTGATCGAGTTCCGCCTGGCTTGCGATCAGGACCGCGGTTTTCCCCGCGCCCGGCTGACCGCCGAGCAGGATCATCCGAGGACGCGCCGCGGGTGTCATTGTCGCCGGCAGATAGTCCGGGAGAATGTCGTTGCGGAAAATGCTCTCGTTTCGCTCCAGCGAAAGCGGACCGGTTGCCTGATCCTCCGCCATGATCAGAACTCCGCCCAGAACCGGGCGTCGTCCTTCACGCGAGGCCCCCAAAGCGCGATGACGTCCTCGACGGAATCACGATCGGTGACGTTGATGCTTTGCTGCAGGGCAATCAGATCGCGCCGGCGAGACCGGAGCATTTCCGCGGCATCGGGATCTGTGTCCTCGATCTCATAGACGCGCGCCGTCACGATGGACCGCGCCTGATTGAGGATTTCGATGGCGATTTCGGCGCGGACGATCGCGTCGTAAGGGACTTCCTGTTCCGTCATGGTCTTCTCCTTGTCTATATCGTCGAAACATTCACCGGATGACGCCCCGGCCGCGGTCGATTGCCCGGCGCTGGCGTTCCGCAACGATCCGCTGGCTGCTGCCCATGCGAACCGTCTGTTGCAAAATTTTTAGGCGTTCCTGCATCGCCTCGAACGGGCGGAGCTGCGCGGGTGACAAGCGATTGATCACGTCCTTCTCACCGCGCAGGATCGCGTCGCGTCCAAACCGCAGATCGAGCGATTTGCTGACACCGGCAAATTCCTCCCAGAGGCGGGCATCGATCGACCCGGCTGCAACATTCAGCTTGGCGCCCCCCTTCTTCATTGCTGCCGCAAGCTCTCGCAATGCCTCATCGGCTGCCGGCGACAATCCCGGAATCGCGACGGCCATACGCTGGCGCTCTTGGGTGATCGCCTGGGTCTCGGTCGCGAGCGCTGTGGCATAGGACGCGCCCAGCGACCGAACTCGGCCCACCGCGTCCGGCACGGCCTGAAGCGCCTCTTTCCGCTCGCGGCCGACAGCCAGCAACCGGTCCATGATGCGATCGGAACCGCGCAGCGCGCCATAGGCTGCGGGATCGTTGTCGACCGCCGCAGCGATCCGCTCGCCCGCAAAACCTTTCACGATCAAAGCCTCGATCTTGTCGATGGCGCCGGCGGGATCGCGCCAGATGCGTCCGGCCGTTTCGACAAGGACCGCCCGGTTGTAACCGTAGTGGGCAACTTCGCGCGCCCTCACCCGCGCCTCTTCTTCCACCGAGGTTTTGAACTCCGTCACGGCGGCGAGCATAGGCAACACGGCACTGGTCTCCTTCCCCGGCTCGATGCTGGCGCCGGCAACCACTTTCGACCGGTCCTTGCGTTCGGCAAGATGCTGTTCCTCGGCGAACCGGCGCACGACGGCGAACAGCCGCGCCAGTTTCTCGCGCCGATTCGGAGCAAGATCGTCCGGCATGCGCTCGACCGTGTTGCGCGTGGCAATGGCGTCGGCCTTTTCCGTGAAGGCGGACCATCCAAAGCGCGCCGTCAGCGCTTCGTTGACCGCCTTCACGTCCTGGACCAGCAAACGGTCCTCGACAGCATAGGCGAAGGCCGTCTTATAGGCGTCCGGCCCGCCGCGTTCGCGGACCGCCTCGATTTCAACTAGACGCGCCATTGCCGGGATCGAGAGCGCGGGGATGGACAGCGACATATGCCCACGTCTCTGTTCTTCGCGGATACCGACGCGTTCGGCCTGACGGCGGAATTCCGTCGCATGGGCGCGGGCGAGCGGCAGGAGATCCGACAGAGCGGCTATCGCTGCGTTCCGCTCGTCTCGCGCGGCCCGGCCATCGACCAGGTGTTCCGATCCCCGCAGGCGACCGAGGCGTTGCGGCCGATCTGCAAGATCATGGGCAAGGTGGCGCGGCTCCATGCCGGCATCCGACGCCAGCGCATTCAACCTCGCCAGCGCGCCGTCGGGATCGCGGTAGATCTTCTCAAGGATAGGACGAAGAATGGCCTCCCGCTCCTTCCAGCGATCCGAGCCGAGTTGCGCACGGCGGGCGTCCTCCTCGATGCTCCGGGCAAACCGGGTCGTCGGCGGGATCAGATATTTTCGATCTGCGGGACTCTGGGCAGCAAGGTTCTCGGTCCGCTCCTCATTATAAGAGACGCTTCTTTCGCGCTCGATGGCAAAGCCAAGCGCTACGCTCGCCCGCTCCCAAAGCTTCGCCACCTGCCCGCGCTTCTCCGCAAGCCACGCCAGCCGCCGCGCAGCTCCCTCCTCCATACCGGCCGCGACCTCGGCAGCCAGGTCGATCCCGCGGCGCCGGGCAAAGTCGCGCGCGTGGGCCTGGTAGCCAGCTTCGCTTTCGAAATCGAGCGTCGTGGTTTTGGCGCCCGAACGGCCGAGACGTTCGACCATCTGCTTGAACAGTTCAGGCCGATGGCTCTCGCGCTCGATCCGCTCTTGGCGGACATCCGCCGCTTCCTTCAGCTCTGCCGTCCAGACATTTCGCTCGACCTCGGGCTTCTCCGTCCGCTTTTCGCCTGTCTCCTCATCTGTGACGACGACATCCACCTTGACCGTTTCGACACCATCCTTGCGGAGCGTCACCGTGTCGCCTCCAAAAACGCCGCCCTTGGCCAGAGCCTTCGGCAGGCTTACGCCCCAAACACGATGGACGGCGCCGTCATCCGTGCGGACGTCGGCATAAGGGCTTTCCTTGGCATCCTCATCGTCCGGCCGGAACTTTGCCTGGCCCGTCTCGACGAGCTCGCCGGTGACGCCGACAGCATGATCGGCGCGCGGCTTGCCGCCCCATTCCGGCTTCGGCTCAAAATCTTCCCGGGCCGCATACAGGATGGCATCATCGCGATGGCGGGTCATCGCCACATAGGTCAAATGCTGGTCCATCATGCCGGTGGCGAGCACGAAGGTCCGGTCGACGGTCGCACCCTGCGACTTGTGGACCGTCGCCGCGTAGCCATGGTCGATATTGCGATAGCTGTCCTCGCTGATGACGACGTCGCGGCCATTGTCGAGACGGACCGACAGCAGCGGACCGCCGCGCTTGTCGCCGGTGGAAAGGACGGTGCCCAGCATTCCGTTCTTGACGTATTGCGGCCCGAGTCGCTTTGCCCGCGGTTCGAGGAAGCGGGCGTTTTCGAGAAAGATGATGCGATCGCCGGCGGCGAATTCCCGGACGCCGCGCGCCGTCTGGAACGCGCGCGCGTCCGTCAGCGCGCCCTCCCTGTTCATCACCGTGCGAAGGGATTCGTTAAGGCGCTTCACATCGTCGTTCGTATGGGCGAGCACGAGCATCTCGTCGCCCCGCAGCCGGCCGTCGTCGCCTACCGCCCGTGACCGCGCGATGGCTTCTTCGCGCGCCTCGCTCCAATCGACAACGATGCGCTCCACGACTTCGGCGCGGCGCTCGGCTTCGAAGATGCGCCCCTGCTGGGCATAGGCGTCCAGCCCCTCCTCGACCTTGCCGCGGGCGAAGAGCTGCGAAGCATCGCGCGCCCATCCCTCGCGCTGACGACGCACACCGGCAAGCTCGGCGGAACCGATCCGCTCCGCGATCGCGCGGAAGGCTGCGCCCGCCTGGATCGGCTGAAGCTGCATCGCGTCACCGACCAGGACGACTTTTGCGCCGGCATCCTCCACTGCCTTCAGCACCCGCGCCATCTGCTGTGAGGAGACCATGCCGGCCTCGTCGACGACAAGGATGTCGCCGCGATCGAGCAGATCGCGCCCGTTCTCCCATGCCAGTTCCCAGGAAGCGAGTGTGCGGGATTGGATGCCGGAACTGTCCTCAAGTCCTTCGGCGGCCTTGCCCGCGAGCGCCGCACCGAAGACGCGATGATGTTCACCCTCCCAAGCGACGCGGGCGGCGGCCAGAAGCGTCGACTTGCCGGCCCCGGCGAGACCAACGACGGCCGCTATCGCACTGTCGCCGGTGACGTGCCTGACGGCATCGACTTGCTCCTGGTCGAGCTTGAAGGGATTTTCCGGATCGGCCGTTTCGACCTGACGCACGGCTGCGGCAACCTTCCCATCGACAATGCCGAAACCGGTGCGCTTGGACAGGACCTCCGCCGACTGCGCCATGTCATATTCGATACGCAGGATCTCGCGCGTGGTGAAGATTGCTGCCTCCGCCACTTTGCCGGTCCGCCGGTCGACCTGCTGCGGCTTCAACAGCACGAGATCGTCCGACGCCATCAGCCGGGCGCGGATATTGACGAAGTCGGCGGGATCGTCGACATAGCGATGCAGCGCCTTGGCGATATCCTTTTCGTCAAAGGTCGAGCGCTCGTTGCCGAGCTGCTTCAGCAGAAGCGCCGGATCGGCAAGCAGCCGGTCAGCCATTTCCTGGCGGCGCGCACGATCGGCCGGCGCGAAATACATCTCGAAGCCCTTGCGGGCCAGCGCCGCTTTTTCCGGGCCGAGGTGTTTTTGCGCGACGCCGTCGAGGCCCTGTTCGGCGTAAGAGCGCCCGTCAAGACGGATATCATGACCGGCGAGCGCCAGATGCCGGTTGGCGGTTTCCGCCCAGCCGATCTTCCACGCCTTCATCGTCTCCTTGTCGCCGGCCCAGAGCTTGTAGACGATCTTGCCCTTCGGCCGATCCGGGGTCACGACGCGCAGTGGCTCACCGTCGGCGCCGAGAACCGGAACCTTCTTCGGCCCGAACCCATCCTCCGTGAGGGGGCGCAGCGCCGTCATCAGATGGATGTGCGGATTGCCGTCCTTGTCGTGATAGACCCAGTCGGCGATCATGCCCTTCGAGGTCAGATTGTCCCGGACGAATTCCTGGACCAGCGCGATGTTCTCCGCCCGTGTCAGCTCCTCCGGCAGCGCGACGATCAACTCGCGGGCAAGCTGGGCATCCGCCCTCGTCTCGAATGCATCGACCGCGTTCCACAGCGCCTCGCTGGCAGCGGCGACGGTCTTTCCCTTGATGGCCGTCCGCAGCCAGGCGGGGATCTGGCCCGGGAGCGCCAGCTCCTCATGCTTCAGTTCGGCCGCACCGCCGCGATAGCTGAAGGAGGTTCCGGCCTGTCCGTCCATCATCCGGGCGCGGTGACGATACGCGGCGGCCGAGACGATGCTGCGCCCTGCCCCTCTGCTGATCACCTGCGCTCTGACAAACATGATCGCCACTGATGTCTCCTGACCTCCCAAGCACGTCGCGCCAGCGACGTATATTGCGCCCTCAAATCGATCGGACCGCAGGTCCGATGCCGCTTTTCCGGAAGACGGCCCAAGCCGGAATTCCGGCATCGACGTTTTGGGGACTTGCACAAGGTAGCTTATTTTACTATCGTTTTCCAGTCAGTATAAACGCCCTACGGCAATATTCATCGCAGAAGAGGAAACCGCATAAATGGCTGCAAAATCGTCAATCATGGATATCGATGCGCAAATCGAAAAGCTGCGGGAACGTAGAAAAATGTTGATAGTAAAATCCGCAGAGCGTTTCGCGCGGGCCGCGACGAAGGCCGGGTTGGCCGAGATGGAGCTTGCTGACGAGGAGGTCGATCGCATGTTCGAAGAGATCGCCGCGCGATTTCGCAAAGCGGAGAAGAAAGGGACTGGTGGCGCAGCTGCTTCGCCGCGTGGACAACCAGATGGTCGCGTTGGAGCGGCGACGGAGGTTCCTCATGACGGCTGATCGCAAGAAGGAAGCCCGCGAAAAATTCCTGCTCGGCGGCATTGTTGTCCGCGCCGGACTATCGCCGGCCGACCGGGCGTTCCTGCTTGGTGGTTTGATCGAACTGTCGCGCGTGACGCCGGGCTCGCCGGAGCACCGCCGCTTGCGCGATATCGGCGAAGTGGCCTTCAGGACTATGCCGACCGAAGCCGGCGACCGGTTGTCCACGCGGATGGCGGAGGCTGCCGAATGACGGCAATGGCGAAGCCACATCCAAGCCTGCTGCTTGTTCTCGTGCCTGTTGTCGTCACCGGCTTTGCCTTCTATGTCGCGAACTGGCGCTGGCCCGAACTGGCCACCGGCATGGCCGGCAGAACGCAATACTGGTTCCTGCGAGCTTCGCCCGTGCCGGTGCTTTTGTTCGGACCGCTCGCGGGACTTGTGGCCGTCTGGGCGCTACCGCTGCATCGGCGGCGGCCGATTGCCATGGTGAGCTTCCTGTGCTTTCTGCTGATGACCGGCTTTTATGGGCTGCGCGAGATTGCCCGGTTATCACCCTATGTCGATAGCGGCGCGCTGTCCTGGGACGGGGCGCTGTCCTTTCTCGACATGATTGCCGTCGCAAGCGCCGCGCTCGGCTTCATGGCGGCGGCGGTGTCAGCGCGCATCTCCAGTGTCGTGCCCGAACCGGTGAAGCGCGCCAAGCGCGGAACCTTCGGCGATGCCGACTGGCTGCCGATGGCGGCGGCGGCGCGGCTGTTCCCGGAAGATGGCGAGATCGTCGTCGGCGAGCGCTACCGCGTCGACAAGGAACTCGTCCATGCACTGCCATTCGATCCGAACGATCCGGCAACATGGGGACGGGGCGGAAAAGCGCCGCTCCTCACCTACAAGCAGGACTTCGATTCCACCCACATGCTCTTCTTCGCGGGATCGGGCGGCTACAAGACGACCAGCAACGTCGTGCCGACCGCGTTGAGCTACACGGGCCCCATCATCTGCCTCGATCCGTCGACCGAGATCGCCCCGATGGTCGTCGATTTCAGGCGCAGAAAACTCGGGCGCGAGGTCGTCGTTCTCGATCCGACAAACCCGATCATGGGCTTCAACGTCCTCGACGGCATCGAGACGTCGAAGAAAAAGGAGGAGGACATTGTCGGCATCGCGCACATGCTGTTGTCGGAGAGCGTCCGCTTCGAAAGCTCGACCGGTTCCTACTTCCAGAGCCAGGCGCACAATCTGCTGACCGGCCTTCTGGCGCATGTGATGCTGTCGCCGGAATATGCCGGCCGGCGCAACCTGCATAGCCTGCGCCAGATCGTTTCCGAGCCGGAGACGTCGGTGCTCGCCATGCTACGCGACATCCAGGAGCATTCGGCCTCGGCCTTCATCCGCGAAACGCTCGGCGTGTTCGTCAACATGACCGAGCAAACCTTCTCGGGCGTCTATTCGACCGCGTCCAAGGACACGCAATGGCTGTCGCTAGACAATTACGCCGCGCTGGTCTGCGGCAACACCTTCAAATCCGCCGAGATCGTCGAGGGCAAGAAGGACGTCTTCCTCAATATCCCGGCATCGATCCTGCGGTCGTATCCGGGCATCGGCCGCGTGATCATCGGTTCGCTGATCAATGCGATGATCGAGGCCGACGGCGCGTTTCAGCGCCGGGCGCTGTTCATGTTGGATGAGGTCGACCTGCTCGGCTACATGCGCGTGCTGGAGGAGGCGCGCGACCGTGGCCGCAAATACGGCATCAGCATGATGCTGATGTACCAGTCGGTCGGCCAGCTGGAGCGGCATTTCGGTAAGGACGGCGCGGTGTCCTGGATCGACGGCTGCGCCTTTGCCAGTTACGCCGCGATCAAGGCGCTCGACACGGCGCGCAACGTCTCGGCGCAATGCGGGGAAATGACCGTCGAGGTGAAGGGCAGCTCCCGCAATATCGGCTGGGACACGAAGAACAGCGCGTCGCGGAAATCGGAGAACGTCAACTTCCAGCGCCGGCCGCTGATCATGCCGCACGAAATCACTCAAAGCATGCGCAAGGACGAGCAGATTATCATCGTGCAGGGGCATAGCCCGATCCGCTGCGGGCGCGCGATCTATTTTCGGCGCAAAGAGATGGATGCCGCGGCTGCGGCCAACCGGTTCGTCAAAGCGGCCAAGCCGTGAAAGCGCGCAAGCTGTCAGCGCCAATCGGGACGGCGATACCGGTCGGCGGGGTCTTCCGTGCCTGATGGTGCGATCAAGTCGACGAACTTCGAATAGCCCATGGAGATGCCGACGAAGCCGGCGGCCATCAGGAGGAAAACCCAGAAGGGCATCCCATTGGCGGCTTCGGGTTTCACGAAGGCCACGAACGCGACCAAGGGCATGATGACGCCGCCGAGCATGAGAACGTTGACGACCGGCCGAAACAGGCAAAGCAGGAAGTAGACGAAATGCCAGACGGAAAGGAGGATGCCGCGGACGATGCCTGTCGCGAGGGCAGCAACCGCCCGCGCGACATGCCGCAGCAGCCGGGAAAGCGGGTTCCGCTTATCCGGTCGTCCGTTCATTTTGACAATGGCTCGTTCTTCGATCACTGCGACACCACCTTGTTCTGGAGGGGTGCGCCGTTGTCGCCAGACGGCGCATACTCTCGGATTTGAGCGAGTCTAGGCTCGGCGGTTGACCGGGGCAAGCACAGATCGATGAAGTGGACGACATTCATGGAGCTGCCAATCGGAGAGACCGCCAAGGGATAATCATCTCAGGCCAAGAAAATGAAGGGAGGCGCAAGCGCCTCCCTCCTTATGGTTCAGACGCGCGCGGCGACGAACTCGATGCCCGTCTGCCGACGGATGCGGTCGAGAATATCGCCGAGGTCGCCCAACTGCTCGGAGGGAATGACGGTATAGTCAAGGCCGATCCGGCAGGCTTCCCCTTCGAAAACGACCTCCTCGTAGATCTCATCAAGGATCGAGATCGGGCCCCTTTCCATCCACAGATGTTCGAAGGTCGGGCAGGTGTGGTAAGTCTCATAGAGGAAATCACCGTCCTCAGTCCCCTTGCCTGCGGCGAGCCGCATTTTCGTCTCGGCTTCCTCATGAAGAGCGGCAACCGCTTTGTTGAGCTTTGCGGCGAGTGTGTCATGCAAGGCGGTCGCAAAAGCCGTCTTGCATGCGGTGCGGTTCGCGAGGACTTCGTCGCGGAAGCCTGCGATGGTCGGGACGAGCGCCTGCGCTTGAACGTCATCATGTATGTCTCATTTCGATTGACGAAAGGTGTCGACGTTGTAGCCCGGCGGGGGTCAAGGACCGCGGAACGCGGCTTGCAAGCGGATAGGCGGATTTTCTGATGTCGCCTTTCGGGGGCGGCGGCAGAAAATCCGCCTATCCGCGCCGTCCATGAGGCCCGTTGGGCTGGCATACAATTGGACGTCAGAAGAAGAGCCCCCGCGCCCGTTGGGGCGCGGTCCGTATCCGGCGATCAGCCGGCGGGGAGCGTGAGGGGAAGCCCCTTGCGGCGAGGCGGCCGGTCGATCCGGCCGTTTCGCCCCGCGAGAGTGAGCGTCACCGGCCACGCCGGCTCGGGGAGCGACGGAACGGCGCGAGTAGGGAGCGGCCGGCCGCAGGCCGGCTCGCCCAAAGCACCCTCTATCCTGAGCCGGGAACCATCACGAAGATGAATCGGACCGTCCGGATCGATTCAAAACTGTCGTTGGACGCCGGAAGCGGCGTGGGCGATTCTACGCTTATGCTTGCCCAGCCCTATCACCTCTATGTCGAGCGCGTGGATCCGGACCGGAACATGGCGCGCTTCTATGCGCTCGCGATCGAACCCACGCTGTTCGGCACGCCACGTCTGCTGCGCCGCTGGGGGAGGATCGGTACGTCCGGTCGGACGATGGTGCATGATTTCGAAAGGGAGGAGGAGGCTGTCGCGCTGTTTCTCGACTTGCTGCGCGAGAGGCGTGCCCACGGATACCGGGTGAAGCGCATTGAGGCGCTGGCGCGCGGATGATGCTCGGCGAAGACGCGGGCGTGAGGCGCAGCCTCGGGCCGGGGCGCCGGTCGATCCGGCGGATCGGCCTCATTGTTCAAGGCAAGAGCCTCCCTCAGTGGGGAGGCTCGGCATCTTCTGCGGCGATGAGCGCGGCCAGTTCCGCGCGGGCCTGTTCCAGTTCGGCCTCGATCTGGGCGCGCTCGGCCGGGTCGCAGTGGTTCGCTTCGCGGCGCAGTTCTTCGATGTGGTTTTCGAGGGTCATCGTCATCGTCGTCATCTCCTTGTTGATGTGAAAGATGACGGTGTCGGCCATGACGGAGCGGTGTGGGTCAAAACCCGCTTTAGCGGCTCGCGCGTGGGGGAGCCGATTTTTTTGTCGAGCCGCTTCAGCGGTTCGGCGGAAAATTGGGGGTACCACGCGGTTTTGACGCGCGCCGCTTCGTCATGGCAGACTTGGCTTTCTGAGCAGACAGACCTTCCTCTCGTGGGGCACCCTGACATGCGCGCCGCTTCGCGATCGTGGCTGGAAGCACGCGAGGAAGCCGGCCCCTTGCGGGGCCGGTTCGGCTCGGCTCACTCCGGGTTGTTCCAGAGGAGCACCTTCCTGCCGTCTTCGCCGCCCGGTGCGGGGGCGAGGTTCCCGAAGATGACGCCGATCTCGGGGGCTTCCATCCGGATCGAGACGTATTCTGCCCCGCTGCGCGGCGAGACCCGGTTCCAGCCCGCGCCGATCTCGAACCCGGTGCGCTTGTTGATGACGCGGTAGTCCGGGGCGTCCTCGCGGGACTTGTGGGCGTTGGGGAGGACGGCGATCGGGGCATTGACGCGGAGCGTGGCGAAGACGCCTTCCATCGAGCCATCGGCCTTGGTGGTGAGGTTTGCGATCGTGGATGCCATGGTAGTTCTCCTTCGGTTCCATCGGGACCGTTCCCGATGTCGGCAAAGGAGAGGGCTGACCTGCTGCGGTCAGCTCGGCGGAAAATTTTGCAAAATTCGATTTGCCGCCAAAGCGGACAAACCGAAATCGAATTTTGCAAAAATTTCTGTCGAGTCTTACCCCTTCAGGGGTTGGCCGCAAAAGCAGGCAGTCCTCTACAAAGTCGGCATCAATGGGAACGGACCAGGTGGAACCGGAGGCGATGCGTGCCCTGGCGTCCCGGCTTGCAGCCTCTGCGCCAGCGCCTGCGGCGGCTCGTGGATGCACCTCTGCCTATCGGTCTGCCTGCCATTGCCTTCGCCGCCCTTGCCGCTCGACCACTCCTCGATGGCACTTCGGGGTGCCGACGTCATCGCAAGCGCCCGGCGTTCGATGGCGCGGGCTGGGACCGGGCTGAGGCGTGCAGCGGGTCCGATATGCCGTGTCCCGATCCGGATGGAGGTCTTCGGATCCGGCGTTATCTTCCGCATCGGTCCTGGCCGTCGCACCGGGCGGCGAAGACGGCAAGAAGACGATCTTTCTTCGCACGACGCCGGAGGGGCCGAGCGGACTGGCCGCGCCAGGGGCCGGCTTCGTTGCGGGCGGCGGGAAGCCACGAGGATCGTCGCGGCAAACGTCAGCGTGCAGTCGGCCGGCGGCCGCGGCAGGCACGACGCCCGCCGACCAGGCGCTTCATGACCCGTTGGCGAGGATGCGCTCGTCGTCCGTCATGCGAGCATCGACCTGCTGCAGGACGTCCTGGCCAGCACCGCGCAGCATTTCGTGCCAATCGGGAAGGCTTCGGAGCGTGAGCTGTATGCTGCGGCTCGTGTCGTAGACGACGCAGGGCGCGCCGACTGCCGCAAGGCGCAGCATGTTGAGGCATGTTCCGGGTGAAGCGCCATCCCAGATCATCAGCCCATAGTCGGCGCGCCGCGCCATCTCCCGGTCCTTTTCGGCATGAAAGGCGTAGCCCTGCGCGCCACCCGGCGCGGGCCGGTGATAGGCTAGCCAATCGCCGAGATTGTTGCGCGGCTCGCTCCCGGCATGGAAGACGCCGACATGCTCATAGCCATAGCCGGCGAGCAGCGTCTGCGCCTCCGCGTCAGCGCCGGGTGCATCGCCCACCAGCACGCCATGTTCGGCGGCGATCATCGCGCCGATGCGCGCTATCGCCGGTTCCGGCAGCTCGAATATGTCGCGTGATCCGCCTACAAATATCATCGCCATGGTCGCTCTCCTTTTCTACCAACAGACCTTCCCCCTCCCAGCCTGACTCTCCCCTCTCCGAGCGATAGGATCGTCTCCGAAAACGAGCCGGCGAAGCCGGCTCGGGGAGCGCCGGAACGGCGCCAGCAGGGAGCGGTTGACCTCGACCCCCGCGGCCCGCGCCTCGCGGGTCGTTGGCTGGGCCGGCACCACCATGTAGGCTGAGATGACACCAGGGGAGGTCGTGATGGCGCTGAAGAGAATGGACAATGTGGGAATCGTCGTCGAGGATCTCGACGGGGCGGTCGAATTCTTTCGCGCGCTCGGCCTCGATCTCGAAGGCCGGACCATGATCGAAGGCGAATGGGCCGGACGGGTGACAGGCCTCGGCGATCAGCACGTCGAGATCGCGATGATGCGTACACCGGACGGTCACAGCCGGCTTGAACTGTCCCGCTTTCTGAGGCCAGCTATTGTCGCGGACCATCAGACCGCCCCAGTCAACGCACTCGGCTATCTCCGCGCCATGTTCACCGTCGACGACCTCCACGAGACGCTTGAAAAGCTTCGGGTCTATGGCGCGGAGCTGGTCGGCGACGTCGTGGACTACAAGGACGTCTATCGCCTCTGCTATATCCGCGGTCCCGAAGGCCTACTCATCGGGCTCGCCCAGGAACTGGGCTGAGCCCTTCGACCACGCGCGCCGGACGTGGGGACGGTCAGGCGGTAGAGTCCGAGCACGTCATGAACGGAACGCCATAAAGCGGCACGTTTTGATCTTCCGAAACGAAATGCGCATCCTCGGCTAGCGCCTGCGCCATGAGAAGGTGATCGAACGGATCGCGGTGGTGAACCGGCAAGCCGGACAGCGCGATCAAATGGGCATCCGCGATATCGAGGCGTTGGAACCCCTGATCCGGGAGGATGCCAAGGATCTCTTCGATATCCGCATCAAGCTTACCAATGCGCAGCTTCACGGTGATCTCCCATAGGGAAACCGCGCTGACAAGAACGTCGTTCGCAGGATCGCCGATCAGGCCGCGTGCTCGGGCTCCCAGCTTCTCGTCGTCATTCAACCACCACAGCAGAGCATGGGTATCGAGCAGAAGCCTCACGCGCCGTCTTCCATCGCCTTCAGGACGTCCGCAGGCAGAGCGTCGAAATCATCGGCAAGCTTGATCTTGCCGCGCAAGGCGCCCGGCTTGCGGACTGCGACATCGGACGACGGCGGCCCGATCTCCGCAACGACCTTGTGATGGGAGGTCAGGACAAAGCGTTGCCCTTCCTCGACCTGACGCAGGAAGGATGTCAGGTTGCCGCGAAACTCCCGCACGCCGACGCGGCGGGGGGAAGATATGTTGGGTCGAGGTTCAGCCATTGCGTCGCTCCATTTCCGAGGAAATGTGTACACAATTCCTCGGAAATGCAAGGCTTGAGATCAATCGCGTGAGGAAAACGACGCTTCACGCGCCGTCTCCTTTCAATTCCCAGACGGTGATGCCGAAGCGGCGGGCCTTGTCGCGAAGGTTCTCGGTGATGCCGGAGCCGGGGAAGATGATGACGCCGGCCGGCATCACGGAAAGCATCTCGTCGTTGCGGCGGAACGGGGCGGCCTTCGCGTGCTTGCCCCAATTCGGCTTGAAGGCGATCTGCGTCACGCCGCGGGCTTCGGCCCAGCAGGCCGCGATGCGTTCAGAGCCCTTCGGCGAGCCGCCATGCAGCAGCACCATGTCGGGGTGCTTGGCGAGGGCCTTGTCGAGTGCGGCCCAGATCCGGTCGTGATCGTTATAGTCCAACCCGCCGCCGAAGGCGATCTTGGTGCCGGCCGGGATCAGAACCTCGGTCTCGGCGCGGCGGCGGGCAGAGAGGAAGTCTCTGGAGTCGATCATCGCCGCGGTCATGTTCGCGTGATTGACCTTGGAGCCGGTGCGCGGCCGCCATGTCGAGCCGGTCTGCGCTTCGAAGAGGTCGGATGCATAGTCGCGCATGAATTCGAAGGCGTTGCGGCGTTCGAGGAGCGTGATGCCCTCCATGATATGGCGTTCGAGCTCGACGCTTCTGACCTCCGAGCCGTCCTGCTCCTTCTGCCCGTTCCTCTGGGCGTCCTCGTTGCGCTGCAGCTCGCGCTGGATGCGTTCGCTGGCGCGGTGGAAGAGATTGACCGTCGACCAGAGCATGTCTTCGAGATCGGGCTCCAGCCGCGTATCGCCGAGCATTTCGAACATGGCGTCGAACATCGCGGTCAGTGCGGACTGGACGACCGGCTCCTCCGGCAGGGCGCGCGGATCGGGCTCGTCCTGGAAGGGACGATAGCCGTAGACCTGCATCTCGTAGATGACCCGGTCGGTCGGAGACGATGCGTGGTGCGGTTCGGTAGCGGCGTCGATGGGAAGCAGGACGTTCATGATGGTCTCCGTCGATTGGGGCCGCGCCTCTCGCGGCCTGACGGCGATCCCTTTCCATCCGGCGGGCGGGCCGGAACCGCGGCGCACGCGCCGCGGCCCAGCGCAGCGCCGGGCCGCCGGGGACAGGTTTTTTGCTCCGCGAGGAGCGCCGGCTTCGCTGGCGCGGGGAAAAAACCGGGCCTCCGGCGGTTGGAGGACCGAACGCCTGATGGTAAGGGTCGCCTCTCGGCAGGCCCGCAGGCGCGCTCATCCGAACGCGACCGGCAGGCCCGGCCCTCCCCTCCCGCGGCCACCGCTCCGCCTCATCCCCCATCGCGGCTTCATCACGACGGCAGAAAGACTTCGACATCTTCCGGGGCAAGCTGCGCCCTGAGGCTGGCGAGCATCCGGCTCGGATCAAGCCGCAGATCGTCGTTGAAGTCGCCGAGTTCCGGGGCGAGCACGAGCGGCAGGATCCCGCGGGCCTGCGCCCGCCGGCTCAATCGCTCGATGCCGTTCCGGCCGGCGGCATCCGCGTCCGCGGCGATATAGAGGCGCACGCAACTGGGCGGCAGATCGAAGGCCGCGAGGTGATTGGCCGTCAGCGCCGCGGCCATCGGCATTCCGGGCATGACGTGCGACAGGGATAGGATGCTTTCGAGGCCTTCGCCGGCTGCCATGACAGGCACCGGACCGCAGGTGGGGAAGGCGAAGCGAACGGCATTGCCGAGCAGACCGCCAAGCGCGCGACGCGGATCGTCGACCTGTGCCTTGCCGCCACCGTCCGGGTCCAGCCAGGTGCGATGCACGCCGGTGATCGTGCCGACGGGATCGGTCACGGCTGCGATCAGCGCGGGGAAGCGGTGCGTCCGGCCCGTCACGAGATCGCGATAGTAGCAGGACGGATGATAGCGGAGCGCGGGATGCAAGGATGCGCGCAGGATGCCGCGCTGGCTCAGATAGCTGTCCGCCAAAGTCCCCGCCAATGGCTGCGTCATGCGAAAAAGGCGCTGCGCGCGCTCGTCTGCCGGCCTGTCGGCCGGCGGGTCGATTCGGGCGTCGCCCCTGCGGGACGCCGCCGGGTCGGGTTGCGGAAGGCTGAGGAACCGTCGCGCCTCGTCCGCGACGTCGCGGAAATCGACGAGCCCGCAGGTCTCGCGCACGAGATCGAGCAGGTCGCCATATTCGCCCGTCGCTCCGTCCGCCCAACGGCCCGCACGGGGGCCGGTGAGATGGACATAGAGCGATTTACCTTTGTTGTTGGCGGTATCGCCAACGATCCAGTAGTTGCCGGCCTTGCGGCCGGCGGAGAGATAGTGGCGGCAGACCGCCTCGGCATCGCGCGCGAGACGGTTCGCCAGTTCGGAGGCCGAGAGCATAACGGTCCTCCTTCAGTGCCGGCTGATGACATCGAGCAAGCGATGGCGCTGCACCAGGCGCGAAAGGATCGCGGAGCCCTCATCGGTGACTGGTATGAAGAAGCGCAGTTTCCAGGCGATCATCTCGGAAAAGAGGCCGATAGAGCGCAACCAGTCACGCATGCCATCGGTGAAGCCGGTCAATTCGACGCGGTTGTCATTCATGACCCGCACGTGGCGGACCGTCATCTCGCCGGCAAGGCTGATGACAGAGGAGCCATCGATCACCGACCGCCATGCCTGCTCCGGGTCGAGCACCTCGCTCCGGTCGATCCCGAAATTGTTGCATAGCCGGGAGAGACCGGCCGGCGCGATCACGCGTCCGACGATGCGCTCGCCACCGTCGGTTTGCAGGCGATAGACCCTGCAATAGTCCTGCGGCAGGAGTTTCCAGATCGGCAGCAGCAGGCCCGACACGACATGCAAGGTCGAGGTCGAAAACTCCGGCACGGTGGCGACCTCGGCATTCCAGGCGGCGGCGAAGATCTGTTCGTCCGCCTCTTCCCAGTTCGTCTCTTCCAGGTGCCTTGTTTCGAAGCGCAGTTCGTCCATCGGACGGATCAGCGCGACGCGCGGCTGGAGCGAGCCGTCATCGAGCATGATGGAGCGCGTCGGGGCCATGACAGCGGCGCGTTCGGACTTTCCGTTGATCATCAGTTTCGCGCGCGGATCCCGCGTCACAAGATAAAGGGCCTCCTCAAGAGGCATTGGCTGGTTGCGGTCCATGCGCTCGATTGTCAGCAAGTGCGACTGCGCGCCCGTCACCGGATGGGTGTAGACCAGCTTGCGATCCTTGAGCGTCATGCGATCGGCGGTCAGCGTCTCCAGGCCCTTGTCATAAACGGCGGCTGCAATGGCGCCTTCGATCCGCGCCGCCAGGAGTTCCTCGAAGGTCTCGAACAGGACGTTCTGCATGGCGATGGTCAGCGCTAACATCCGGTTGAGGAAGGTGTGGATCGGCGGCAGCTCATCCTTCAGCCCGCCCTCCTCGTCGCAAAGGGATAGGCCGGTGATCGACTCGAAGGTTTCCAAGGAGCAACCGGACACCTCACCGCGGTGGATCCGCTTGTAGAATTGCCTGAGCGCATCGCGGGCGTATTGGGATTCGAGATTGTCCTCGCTGCGGAACATGCCCTGCCCGCCGGTCTGGCGCTGGCCGCGGGTGATCGCGCCGAGGGTGTCGAGACGCCGGGCGATCGTCGACAGGAAGCGGCGCTCGGCCTTGACGTCGGTCGCGACCATCCGGAATTTCGGGGGCTGGGCCTGGTTGGTGCGATGGCTGCGGCCGAGGCCCTGGATCGCCACATCGGCGCGCCAGCCGGCTTCGAGCAGATTGTGCAGGCGCTGACGCTGGTTTTTTGCGCCGAGGTCGGCATGGTAGGAGCGCCCCGTCCCGCCCGCTTCCGAGAAGACCAGGATCGGCTTCCGGTCGTCCATGAAGGCGCGCGTCTCGTCGAGATTGGCGCTGCCCGGTCGGCTCTCGACAGCGAAACGCGGGAACGAGCCATCGCCATCGCGGCGAACGATGCGGCGGGAACGACCTGTGATCTCGGCGACGGTGTCCGTCCCGAAGTGCTGGACGATCTGGTCGAGCGCGGCCGGGATCGCCGGCAGGCTCCCGAGCTTTTCGAGCAACTCGTCACGGCGGGCGACGGCTTCGCGGCACAGAACCGGATTGCCGTCAGCATCATAGACGGGCCGGGAGAGGAGATTGCCCTCGTCGTCCGAATGTTCCTCGAAGAGCTGGGTCGGGAAAGAGTTCATCAGGTACTCGGCGACGATCTCTCGCGGAGTGACATCGACCTGAATGTCGTTCCATTCCTCTGTCGGGATTTCGGCGAGCCGGCGTTCGGTTATCGATTGCCCCGTCGAGATGAGCTGGACAATGGCCGCATGGCCGTCCGCGACATCCTGGTTGATCGTGCCGATCAGCGTCGGGGTCTTCATGCTGGTCAGGAGGTGATTGAAAAAACGCTGCTTCGTACTCTCGAAGGCGGAGCGCGCTGCAGCCTTGGCGTTTTTGTTAAGCGTGCCCGTCGGCGAGGTGATGCTGCAAGCCTCCAGCGCCTGATCCAGTCGATTGTGGATCACCTGATAGGCCTCGGCATAGGAATCGTAGATGCGGACCTGCTCCTCGGTCAGCGCATGTTCGAGGATCTCGTATTCGACGCCCTCGAACGACAACGAGCGAGAGGCATAGAGCCCCATGGCCTTGAGGTCGCGGGCGAGCACCTCCATGGTCGCGACGCCGCCGTCTTCGACCGCCGCGATGAACTCGCTGCGCGTGGCGAAGGGGAAGTCGGCGCTGCCCCACAGACCGAGCCGTTCGGCATAGGCAAGCGACTCGACCTCGGATGCACCAGTCGCCGAGACGTAGACGACGCGGGCATCGGGCAAGGCGCGCTGCAGGCGCAGGCCGGCGCGGCCCTGCTGCGAGCCCGCCTTGTCGCCGCGGTCGGATTTGCCTCCCGCAGCATTCGCCATGGAATGCCCCTCATCGAAGATCACGACACCGTCGAAATCGTCACCCAGCCAGTCGACGATCTGCTGGACGCGGGAGCGCTTGCCCTCACGCTCGTCGGTGCGCAGCGTGGCAAAGGTGCAGAAGAGAATGCCCTCGTCCAGCATGATCGGCTTGCCCTGTCTGAAGCGCGACAGCGGCGTGACCAGCAGCTTCTCCTGGCCGAGCGCGCTCCAGTCGCGCTGGGCGTCCTCGATCAGGGTCTCGGATTTCGAGATCCAGAGATGCCGCCGGCGGCCCTTCAGCCAGTTATCGAGGATGATGCCTGCAGCCTGCCGGCCTTTGCCCGCACCGGTCCCGTCGCCGAGAAACCATCCCCGGCGATATCGCACCGCGCCTTCGGTGTCCGGGCTGACGGCTGTGAGATTGTCGAAGGAGGCGTCGACCTTCCAATGACCGGCGAGGTGGCCCGAATGCGCCTCGCCGGCATAGATCACGCTTTCGAGCTGGGCGTCCGAAAGATCGCCGGTGGTGATCACGTTCCTGGGGAGATGGGGCCGATAGCTGGGCTTCGGCGGGGCGACCGACGCCATGGCGACAGACTCGACCAGCTTGTCAGGATGCGGCTTGGCCTCCGGAATGCGGATCGCTCGCAGCTCATAGGGCTCGTAGATGCCATCGGCTGCATCCACCCGGCTCGACGGCGCCGCGTCGCGCAGCTCGTAGGCGAGTTCGATGATCTCTTTCTTGGCTGGCGTGGGGGCCAAGGACACCCGGTTCGGTGCGCGGGGAGAGATCGCCGGATGTGGCTGCATCCCGGCGACCGCAGCGGGGCGCAGGGTTTCGGCGGCCTTACGCGCTGCCATTTTCGCGGCGCAGGCGCGGAATATGCCGTTGGACAGCGCGCCGATGGAGTTCGGCGCGGTCGACGGCGAGCGCGGCGGCAGGCCCGAGATCCAGGATAGCAACGTGGTGAGGTCTGGTGCGACACCCATGCTCGTCACCAGCTTGGTCGGATCGGCGGCAGCAATCTTGTCGATGACGGTTAGCCGCGTTTCCATCGTCGTGCCATGCCGGGCAAAGACGCTGCCTGCGATCGCTGCGCTAAACACGACCGTGCCGCGCTCCTGCAAGCGAATGAAGGCATCACGCCATTTGGGATTGTCGGGAGAAAGGCTGGAGCCGGTGATGGCAACCAGGCGGCCGCCGGGCGCGAGACGCGCGAAAGCCGAGGTGAGATGCCGCCACGCTGCATCGGCCATGCGGCCCTCGACATGCACACCGGCCGAGAACGGCGGGTTCATCAGCACGACGGTGGGACGCGCGACCCGATCAAGATAGTCGTCGAGATGGGCAGCGTCGTGGTGCGTGACCGGCGTTCCGGGAAACAGATATTCGAGGAGGGAGTGGCGGACCGGCGCATACTCGTTGAGAACGAGGCGCGCGTGGGCGAGTTCGCCGAAGATCGCCATGAGGCCGGTCCCGGCGGACGGCTCGAGCAGGACGTCGCCCGCCATGATCGAGGCGGCCCGCGCCGCGACATAGGCGAGTTCGACGGGCGTGGAAAACTGCTGGAGCCTCTGGGTTTCCTCGGACCGGCGCGTGTGCGTCGGGTTGAGCGCCGCGAGCCTGGTCAGGATGGAAAGCGCCGCCTCGGGCATGTTCGTCCGGGCGGAAATGGCTGAGCCGAATTTGCGAAGGAACAGCACCTGGGCGACTTCGGTCGCCTCGTAGGCATCCTTCCACGACCAGTATCCCTCGGCGTCCGAACCGCCGGATTCAGTGGTCAGGACGGCGCGCAGGTGGGCCGATGTGATGGACTGGCCAGCTTCGAGAAGCGGCAGGAGCGCACCCCCGGCTGCAAAGATGTTGCTGGCGCGGCTGCGTTGTTCGGGCATGCGGGGCTTACTGGCAAACGGGTTCATGGCGAAGGAGGACCGAGCGTTCATGGGAAACCTCATCGAGAGCGGGAAAGAGCCGGCCGCCGGGCGCTCTCCAAGCCCGCCAGGCCACCCCTTTCCGGCCCCTCTCTCCCTCTGGGCGGCAGAGGCGACGGCGCCCGGCCTTCAGCCGGGCGCGAGCTTGAGGTTTCCGAACGCCGCGACGCCGGCGACCGAGACCTCGTGGAGCACAGCCTTGCCGCCGGCGGCGATCCACGCTGCGGCTTCGCCGGCGGACAGTTGTTGGACGTGGACGAAGTTTCGTTCGGCGCAGAGGCGCTGACGATCGAAGGCGTCACGATCCTCGAAGGCGTAGAGCGTGTCGCCCGGTCCGTCCCAATAGACGATGGCGAAACACACCGGCACGACGACTTTCGAACGAAAGTCCAGGAAGACCGGGTTGGCGATTGGCGGGCAGGCAAGGACAGACAGGCTCATGTTGCTCTCCGGAAATGTGGAAAGGCCCGGTGCTCTTGCGAGCACCGGGCCTGGATGGGAAAAGACGGCAGGACGGGCGGGCATTCGCCCGCAATAATCAGGGCCGGGCGGCCGCCATCGGCTCTACGAAGGCCTCGTCGCTGTTGGCTCCGAGCAGCTTCAAAATGCGGCCGTGGACGGCGACGCACTCGTTGATCCAGTTGCGATCGAGCTTCGTGTGCCGGCCGAGGCGGTCGGCCGGCACATAGACGACCGTGAAATGCGGATACTCGCGGCCGTCAGCGGCGCGATGGACAACCGGCCCCTCGACGGCGATGACGATTCCACGCGAACCGTAGGAGGTCCGTACCGCCATGCCTGGTCGCACGAGCGCCGGGACATCAGGAGCACCCGGCGGCGTCACCCGATAGCGGCCGGGATCGTGCCCGCCGAGATCGGCCGAATAGAGGGAATGGGCGAGATGCCGTGGTGCGACCGGTCGCGATTTACGTCGGGTTTCCATGGCCGCCTTCCTTATTGTCGGCAGCCGTCGAGGTCTCGACCGCATTCGCGTCGCTCCCGCTTAGAAATCGACCGGCATTGCCCGGGTCCGGAGGAAGGTAGGCGTCGTACGGATTGCCGCCCGCGAGGTGACCAAACGGCGTGAACACATAGTCGCCATCGTCGCGCCCGACCGCGCAGAGAACGAAACGGGTTTCGTCGGTGCGGGCATCGAGGCACTCCATGAGCGCGAGATTGCCGTCCTGGGCGGCGCGAAGCAGCGTCCGGAAATTGACTCGAACATATTCGGGTATCGCCATGGTCTCCTCCTGAAGCGAAAGCCCGGCTGTCGCCGGGCGATGGGATGGAAAGGATTGAGGTGGTTCAAAACCGGAAGGCGTTGGCGAGGTCGCGCTGGTCGGCGCGGTACTCAGCGAGCATCGAGCGATAAAAGCGCTTGCGCGCGGCGCGGAAGGCTGGATCCTGCCGCATCTGACGGTCGAATTGGAAGGCAGCGGCGCGGACGACGTGGCGCCAGCCGGCGTCGGCCCGGATGCGCAGGCGTCTATAGAGAAGGTCATTCATCTGGGGGTTCCTCGGAGCGCGGGGAGGAAGCCCAATCCGATCTGCGCTCTCTCCAAGATCAGCCGGGCCGATCGGCCCGCAGCCCACCTCCTCCCCGCCGCCGCTGGCACCACCCTCCCCGCTTCGGCATTTCCGATTTCCGTCGCGCGTGACGGGAAGGGTTGGATTGCAACGATCCCTTCCCATCGGCCCAGAATGGATCGGCCGGCACGGCACTTTTACTCGCTAGTTTTAGATAGTAAAAACTGGCATCGCGATGTAGGTTCGACCGGAACAAGGGAGAGCGACGGTGCGGAAATTCATCATTGGCGAGCAGACTTTCGATGAATCCTCGCCGGAGCTTCGAGCAGTTCTATCGGATGCCTACGAGCAGCGGATGCGGCCTCTGTGCATGTGCAAGGACCCGGCGGTCGCCATGTATATCGCGCGGCTGGATGATCAGTTCGTGGTCAAACGGATGCCCCTATCAGGGCGCGAGCATGATCCGGCCTGCCCTTCCTACGAGCCGCCTTATGAGCTCTCCGGTCTCGGGCCCTTGATCGGAAGCGCTATCCAGATCGATGCCAGCGGCAGGGCCGAGTTGAAGCTGGATTTCTCGTTGACGAAACGCGGGCCTCGGGCAGCGCCTGCCGCGCCGACGGAAGCATCCGAGCCGGGCATCCGCAGCGAACCCCGGAAACTGTCGCTGAAGGCGATGCTCCACTATCTCTGGGAGGCGGGCGAATTGACCGAGTGGCGGTCGGCCTGGGCTGGGCGGCGGGGGTGGGGGCGAGTTCGCTCCAGCCTTCTCAATGCCGCCGCGCAGATGTCCGCACGAGGCGGCCCCTTGAGCGAGATACTCTATGTGCCGGAGGTGTTTCAGGCGGACGACAGGGATGGCATTGCCACTAGGCGCGCGGTCGCGCTGAAGGGTGTGCACGCGGCGGGAGGGGGACCGCGCAAGCTGATGATGATCGTCGCCGAGGTGAAGGAGTTCTCCCCGGCCCGCGAGGGCCAGAAGATCGTCGTGCGGCATATGCCCTTCCCGCTGATGGTAGAAGACGGCGCATGGCGAAGGCTGGCGACCCGCTATGAGACCGAGCTCGAACTGTGGCGGTCGAGCGAGGCGTTCCATCTGATCGTCATCGCCACCTTCGGGATTTCCACCGCGGGCATCGCATCGGTGGAAGAGGTCGCGTTGATGGTGGTCAATGAGCACTGGCTGCCCTTCGAGGACATTCATGACCTGCGACTTCTGGAGAAGCTCGGGCATCTGAAGCGGAAGATCGTCAAGGGGCTGCGTTTCAACCTGCCACGCGGCGCGCCGATCGTTTCGGTGACCCTTCCGGAACAGAAGCCGGACCCCGTCGCGATGTTCATCGTCCCACCCACGGCCGATGAGGAATACGATCGCGCCCTCGCCGACATGATCGAAACGCGACCGGAGATTACCCCCTGGATCTGGCGGGTGGCGGACGGAGAGATCCCGCGGCTTCCGTAATACGGGATATCGCGCCATGGGCCGTTGACAGGTTCCGACGAATAACAACACCTGCCGCGCAGATATCCATAGCCTGTTCAGCGGAGCATCATGAAGTCTCAGAAGAAGCCGTTCGTCGTCGAATTCAAGAACCGGCGTCGCCTCTCCCGGAAAGAAACGTCGATCTGGGGGCGTGTCGATCTGAAAGGCGCCGGTGACGAGTTTGCGGCAGAGGAGACTGCCACGGAAGCTGCCGCCGGTATCGACATCCGCCTTCCCGAGACCCCGCCGGTACAGGACGCTGCCGAGATCGGCGCCTGACCAGGTCATCGACCGGCGTTCGAAGCAGATAGAGCAGCGGCCGCAACATCCTGTCGCCGAAGCCTGACCGCCGCCATCACACTCTCGAGGAAGTCCTCCGGTTCGCCCTCACGATGGGGTCCGCCCTGCGACCACCGCATCGTTCCCACGACCGCGGGAACGAAGTCGAAATCGAAGGTGAAGCCGCCGTCGTCAAGCACACCGGAAAGGGCGGCGTAGGCATCCTGCACGAGAGTCACGATCTCCAGGGCGCACAAGCGCATGGCCTGCCAACCGGTTGCGTCCCACAGCTTCGACATCTGATCGATGCCATCGGGAACAGCACGTCCGTCCTCGCGCAGGCCTCGGAAATACAGCATGGCTTCCCAGATGCAGAGTGCCGCCTCGGCCTCCCCGACCGTGAGCAGACGATGTCCGTCAGACGCTGGCGTCCGAAGTGATGAAGCAGGCAATGGGCCTGCGAGCGACAGACCGCGATCCTGCAATCGGAAACGGGCCAGGATATCCTCGCTGGTGGCGTGATGAATGGCCGTGGCGGTGATCAGCGATACGCTGGCACCGTAGGTCTCGAGACGCTGCGACCGGTGGTTCATCCATTGGATCACCGTGACCTCCGACAGGGTCGGCGACCGCGAGACGATATCCTGGACGATGAACGGCCACGGAAACGCGCCGAGATCGATATCGACAGCTGCGTCCATGTCGAGCGGACCCGACGGCGCCGGCAGAAGCGCAAGAACGCGGCTTGCGATGAAAGTGTTGAGCGCGCTCTCCGCCTGCGGCGCCGATGCTCGGAACGCTTCAAGCAGCAGCTTGCGCTTGACGCTGATGGGATTGTTCGGACCGACATCGGTGAAGAGGACAAGGCCGGCGTCGGTCTCGCTGCATTCGAGCACATGCGTCAGAACAAGCTTTTCCAGCGGCGTGATGTCGGCGAACGGGATTGGAGGGTGAGTATAGATCTGGGTTTCGAGCTTGGTCATGGGATTGCCTTTCGGTGAATACGAAAAACCCGGCGCCATGGCCGGGTTGGTCGGCGACTGTCGGATGGAGGGGTTCAGGCTGCGCTTTCGAGCAGTCTGCGCGCCTTGCCTTCGAGTTCGAGCCGCGTGTCCTGGTGAGCTTTCCCGCGCGCCAATGCGGTGATCCCCTGCACGAAATCGAAGATGGACTCCGGTGGCCGTCCCTCTTCCGACAGCACCGTCTCGATGATCTTGCCGGTCTCGGCCTTCGAGAACCCGCGCTTGCGCAGGAAATCGGAACGGTCCTCCTCGTTGCGAGCGACGACCCGCTCCCGCGCGGCACGGATACCCGCGATGAACGGCGCGGGCGACGAATTCGCAAAATTCGCCAGCGCCGGGGCCGCCTCATGCGCGAAACGCTGGGCAGCAAACTTCGAGTGCCGGATGGTGATTTCCTGGAAATCTTCCGTGCCCCACAGATTGCGATTGGCGCAGACCGCTCGTAGGTAGAAGCTTGCAATTCCAAGCGTTTTCGAGCCGACTTCGGAGTTCCAGGCATAAAACCCGCGGAAATAGACGTCCGGCTCACCGTTGGGGAGGCGACCGGCCTCGATCGGATGGGTATCGTCGACGAGGAACAGGAAAACGTCCCTATCGCTGGCATAGAGCGTCGTCGTATCCTTGGTGATGTCGACGAACGGGTTGTGGGTCATGGTCGACCAGTCCAGTACGCCAGGCACCTTCCACATCGTGTCGCCGACGCCATCACCGGCGATGCTCATCACCGCGGCGACAAGGTCCTTGTCCCAGATGCGGCCGTATTCGGGACCGGTCACCGCCCGAAGCTCGACACGCCCGTCATCCATCTCCAGCGTTTTGACCATCTCGGCGCTGTGGTTGAGAAGGCCGTGCTGGAGATTGATCGCCGCCAGCGGCGCAGGTAGCTGGCGCAGGTAGCTCGCCGGCGCGCCTACCAGGCTACAAAGCTGCCCATAGCTCCAATGCGTCGGCGCCAGCGGCACGCGGCTGCCGGGAAGGACAAGCGAAAGGCGCTCGGCATTGCCGCGGGTCGCTTCTACACGGATATCCGCGCTTTCGACGGTGCGAACGCGGGCGCGCTCGGCCCGATCGCTGACAGCACGATGAAGATCCGACAGCGAGAGGTAGCGCTCGTCATCGGGGCGCGAGAACCATTCTGACGATACTCGGCCGATGCGCTCGCCGCGGGAGATGTCGACCTTGAAGCCGGTGGATACAGGGGATGGTCTGGCGATCATGGTGTTCATGTTGATTGCTCCTGAAACGAAAGGGCCCGGCCGGCGCTATCGCGCCAACCGGGCCGGTGTGATGGAAGGGGAAGGAGATCAGGCGACGGTGAGGCCGCTTAGTCGATCGCCTGGAAAATCTCCGAGGCCTCAAGGTGATCCGCCGAATAGGCGTAGAGGCGCTCATAGCCTTCTACGAGTCGTTCGGTCTCGAACTTGAATGACAGGTGGGAGAAGGCGAACATCGTCGCGATAATGCCGGCGGCCTCGGCGGAGACCTCGCCCTGGAAGCATGTGACATCACCGGTAATCCGGAACCGCGTCTTGGATTTCGGCGCGAGGAAAAGCGGTTTGCCCTGGTGCTCAAAGAAATCCCAGGAACCCCCACGATAATCGAGCGGGCTAAGCCTCTCCATCCAGGCATAGACAGCAGTCTCCGCGACGATCAGGTGCGAACGACCGAAAAGGGTGGGCAGAAAATTCTGACGGGCGTTGTCAGCAACGATCACGGCGCGACGAGTACGGTTCACCATTACGCCATCCTCCCTTCCACCAAGGCGGCCGCGACCTCGTCTGCGGTCACTTCCTCGAAGACGGGATCGGGATAGCGATCTCCCTCGACCATGGCCCAATGCTCTGCCTCGACGCGGCTGCGTGCGAGATAGACAAGCTCAGCGTCGTGACCCGGTCGGTCGAAGACCCGAACGGAGCCAATCGGCGGCCGTTCAACGATCGTGAACCGAAGCGGATAGTCGATTTGGAAGGTGTAGAAATCGCCTTTCAGGATGGTTATTGCTGGGCACAGTCCCGGATCTCCGCTGCCGCGCTCGCCCTGCGTTTTGACCAAGCGGCCGCGATTGTTGTGGAATAGCCACTCAGAGTGCAGGGTGGAGGTGCGTTTTGGCGGACACCGCGTACCGTCGGTCCAGGCAATCAGGGCGCCGATTGGCGCGCGTTCGTAGATGGTCATGAACGACATGTTCGTCTCCATATCGAGAAACAGAGAGGCCCGGCGCGGCGGCCGGGCCTTGGATTGATGGTTCGTTCCGGAAGGGTCTATTCCGCGGCTTCGAGATGCCCGCCCTCGTCCTCATCGGGATCGGAGGCCGTCTGCTCGCCCTCGACGTCCTCGGTCAGGAACGCCGGCAGCGTGACTTCGACGGCTTCGGTATCGCCTTCGTTGACGATCACCATTTCATCTGCCTCCGAATTTCCGCCTTCATCCGAGACTTCATCGGCAGGATAGCGCAGCACTTCGGGAAGCCACCCGCTACCGTCGAGCAGCCGGGCCGCTTCGCGCGCCATGTCCTGCTTCTTCAGATGATCGATCAGCTGCGCCGACTGATTGCCCTTTGCTTCGCGAACGGCCTGCAGGATGTGGGCCTTGGTCACGCGGCCGAGATAGTTGTCGACCGTCGGCGTCCAGCCCGCACCGACCATGCCGAACCCGATCGTCTGGGCCAGCTGCACGGCATGCTGGTTTTCCCTGGTCCGCCGGTTCCATTGCTGGATCGTGGCGTTCAGCGACATCGAAGCGCAATGCGCAAACAACGCCATCTGGCTATCGTGATCGAGCGCGATCAGGTAGGCCCAGACCGCATCGGCTTCACCGGGAAGATCGTGACCCCAGTTTTCCTGGCGCTGTTCGATCTCCTTAGCCCAAACCGTGTCGGCAAGGCCGGGCGTCTTGGTCGACACCGTATGCTGCACCGTGATTTCCAGGCAAGACGACGTGCCGTAGTGATAGAAGGTCTTCAGCACGAGAAGGTGCAGCACGGCGATGAAGGCCACCGTCGGCTCGTTGGCGAGCGCGTTCCTGAGCGCAAGCGTGCGGGCCGCGGTGAGGTCCTCGATGAGGCGTTCTGCGAGCGGCCGGATCTTGCCGTCGTCTTCATCCGGCTCCTCGACACCAACGGGCTTGCCGTTAATCGGCACACCACCACCACCTTCCGCGGCGGTGGCGTCGTCGCCATCGTTACCGTTCTGCTCGACGCCATCGCCATCTTCCGCACCGGCGACAGGCTCGTCTTCCGGGCGGACGAAGCCGCGCTCGATCCTGAGTTCGCCGTTGCCGGCTAGCGAGATGAAGGCGCCGCCGCGAGCAACATCCTCGGGATCGAGGACAAAGGGTCGCTCGTTCAGCGCCGTCAGCTGAGCGTCGAGATCGTCGAGGTCCGCTTCCGTCTCCTCCGAATAGTCGTCGGCAGCTTCGTATTCCGCGTTGAGCTTGTCGAATTCTGCCGTCAGGGCATCATGAAGCGCCAGCTCCTCCTCGGTGAGCTCCGCCTGCTTGCCGTAAAAGCGGCGAAGGCCGGAAGCGTGGCCGAAATGGAAGTCGATGGCGGAATCGACCCACTTCCAGCCCTCGTCGGTCTTCAGCGCCTCCGCGTCTGCCGTCAGCTTCTCCAGCACGAGCTGTTCGAGCAACGCCGGATCCTGGAGCCATCCGCCGTTGTCCTGCTCGAAGAGATCCCGCATGACGATGCCGCCGGCGGCCTCATAGGCTTCGATGCCGACATAGACCGCACGGCGGTCGCTCGCCCGGATCGCCGTTTCGGTCAGCAGCCGGCGGATATAGTAGGGATCGGTGCTTTGCGTGCGCGAAATCGTCTCCCAGACCTGCTCCTGCCGGGCATGATCCTTGGTGATCGAGAACGCCATGACCTGCCCCAGCTTCATCTGGTCATCGCCGTAGAGTTCTAGCAGGCGGGGCGACACCGAGGCCAGGCGGAGACGCTGCTTCACCGTCGCGACCGAGATGTGGAAGCGGGCGGCGATTTCCTCCTCGTCGAGCCCCTGCTCGCGCAAGACCATCATCGCGCGAAATTCGTCCAGCGGATGAAGATCGGCGCGCTTGACGTTTTCGGCAAGCGAGTCTTCGGCCTCGAGGGTCTCGCCTTCACTGACGATGCAGGGGACGCCGGTCGTCTTGGCGAGCTGCTTCCGGTCGACCAGCAGCTTCAGGGCACGATAGCGGCGGCCGCCGGCAGGGATGCGGTAGATACCGGTCTCCCTGCCCTCGGCATCGAGCTCCGGGCGCACGTTGATGCTGGTCAGCAGCCCGCGGCGCGCAATATCGTCGGCAAGTTCCTCGATCGAGACGCCGGCCTTGGTCTTGCGCACGTTCTGCTGGCTGAGAATAAGCTTGTTGAAGGGGATATCACGCCCGACATTGAGCGCGATTTTCTGAATGGCCTGTGCCATGTCATTTCTCCGCGGCGGACCGGCCAGAGCCTCTCTCCAGCCACCTCAATCCGCCACGAACGCCCCTTCCCCCCTCTCCCTCTTTCCCGGACCGCCGCCCTCACCGCCTGCCGCCAGCACCCGCGCCGGCGCCCGCGTCGCCGACGGCGTCGCGCGAGGAACCGTTCAGCCAGATCCTCATCTGCTGGCGCATGATGCCGATCGGCGCGCAGATTTCCGTGACCGGCGCGCTCCCTGTGACAAAGCCATCCTCCTGGAACAGGTCAACGAAGTGCTGCATGACGTCGAGATAGAGAGCGCCACCGACCAGGCAGACCTCGACGAACGGTTTCCGGCCGCGCTCCGTCATCGAGGCAATGTGCATGCCCGGATGCTCGCCCGAAGGCATCGCGCGCCGCTGGGTTTTCGGCCGCGGCCATCGCGTGCCGAGGCCCCCGGCCTTCATCGCGGCCGCGATCTCCGGCGTCATCCGCCGGTCGTAGTTTTCGATGGTGGTCCTGGCCTCACGAAAACCGTACTCGGCCGACAGGAAGGCTACCTGTGCCTTCTGCTCGTCGGGATCGACATGACGCAGCGTGCGCCAGAGCGGCCCATCGTATCGGTCGCGCGCCGGCATGTATTGCGGGCCGTCGTGCTTGGTCATCGAGCAGGACAGGATGAGCAGGCGGCGGGAGGGTGACGTGTAGGTCATGCAACCCTCCTCCTGGCGTGCAGTTCAAGCAGCTCGGCATAGCGCGCATGGATCGATGCCCGATCACGGTAGCAGGCACGAAATCCCAGCATCGCGCTGACCTCCGAGCGCACCTCCGCAAGAAGATCGGCCTCGCCGTCGGACAGCATCCGGGTCGGCCAGCCTTTCACATAAAGCATCGGCTTCGTCAGCCGGCGTTCCGCCTCACGGCGACGGTCTGCTCGGTCCTTGGCCATGGCCAGGCGATCCCGCATCCTCGGCTGAAGGAGCTGGGGAGCGATATCGCCTAACCACCGGCTGCTCTGAAAGGCAAACGTGCTGCGGCATTCCAGGCCAACCATCTGACGATAGAGATCGTGAGCTTCCGGCTGCGCCGCCGCGGCCACCAGATCGGGAAGGCTCGACATGATGCAGAAGCGGCAGGAGACACGCGTGAGTCCGAACCGGCGATAGGCGGGATGGGGTTCGATGCCCCAGAAATCGAGCGACGAAAAAACCTCCGCCTCGGACCACTCGAGTATCGGCCGCCAGATCCATATTCGCTCGCCCGGCTTGTGATCGAAGATCTCGGCGCGGGCGCGTTGCGGGCTTTCCTCGCGCCGGACGCCGGTCACGCTGACGATCGGCAGTCTGGAGAACCGGCGTTTAAGTTCCCCGTGGATTTTCGAGGTCTTCATCTCGGACGTGCAGAATCTCATCGCCGGCGTGCTCCAGCATGGCACGAGCGTCACGGTGCTGAGATTTTCGTAGCGCGCGACGTTGGATCGCCAGCGGCTTTCCCAGCGATCCATCAGCCCACCTTGCTTGCGCCGGACGACAATGAGTTCGGCGCCGAGGCGATCGGACAGGCGCTCGCAGGTGGGGAGCGAGTCCGACCATTCTACAGAACCGAGGTCGGCATGGATCAGCAGGCGCGGGCCGGAATGTCCGATGCGATCGAGACACTCGAAGGTCGCCATGGCTGCGGCCTGGCTGTCCTTGCCGCCCGAAACACCGATGGCGACGGCCGCGTCCTGTTTGAGAAGGTCCACGATGGGCGGGACGATGGAGACCGATGGAAAGGTACGAGTAATCGATACTGAAGATGGTGTGAAAGAATCGGTTCGATGGCCTGCAGGATCGACGTTCAGGTGATGATGCATGGGGCGGCTCCATGGCGGGCAGCCGGAACCTCTCTCCAGCCTCTCAACCCGCCACCGCCGTTCCGCCCCTCTCTCCCTCTCCCTTCGCCGACGCGCCTTTCCCATTTCCGGCCGCCTGCGCCATCGGGCCGGTTTGGAAAGTGGCGCGTTGCGCGGACGAATGAAGAAATTTCAGGACAAATTCAACGGGATGACATATCGTCTGCGGCGAAGCGGTACGCGCCGCTTTGGGGCGTGGAAACCCCTGTGAACGGTTGATGCTGGCCGATACAGCATCACACTCCTTGGCCTTTTGGTCGGGGAGCCTGAAGCTATGTCCAGGTTCTCCGAACTAAAAGCTCAGGGCCGTTTCACACGGTTTCCAACTCCCCGATCACGGGGTCAATGAGCATTGGATGGCGGGGGCGCACCGCCGAAACTGCTTCAGGGAGAAACCGTTGACTGAAGGGCTCACCTACACCTTCTACACCTATTCCGATGCAGCAGTTCCGCTCGCGGAACGCTGGCAGCCGACCGGGCTGAGGGAGATTTTTTTCGCCGATCGTGAAGAAGCAAGACGTGCAGTGCTCGCCATGCGCGACGATATCGCTGCGGATCCGGAGATGGAATGGGCGGCCACGAAGATCGAAAAGGTGGTGACCGTGCCCATCTCTCAGTCCAACCTCTTGCTGCTATTAAACAGTGGTCCCGGTGCCTTCATTGCGGAGTATGAAATCCTTGAGACCGTGGTTTGATGGAGTTTGCCGCACCTTATGGGCGAATGTTTCACTTTACCCCGCGCGAGGGCTCCCGACCGGATCTTTCACCTTCACCGACCTTGGAGGGCATTACGGGTAGAGGTCCGTTTTGCTGAACCCTTTGCGGATGACCTTCTCTCCGTCGGCTAATGAAAATTCCGGCTCTTGACCTTCAACCGATCAATCAAGAAGTCTTGTATGTAGATGTCCCTCGCCGGCGCCGCCGCCTTCGGCCGCTCGCGCGGGTCCGGCGCGCCGTTGCCGCGCGCAAACTCATCACCGCGGCCATGTGGCAAGGGAAACTGCTCGTCCCGTTCGCCCAGCCGCCCGAGATCATCGGATAGATCGAACAGCCGCTGCGCAACGAGATGAACGACATCGCCTTCGCGCTGGATCTTGCCGTTGATCGCCAGCATTGAGGCTGAAAGCACAAGCCGGCGCTGGCGCTCGAATAGCGTCGGCCAGACGACCGCGTTGACGATGCCAGTCTCATCCTCGATCGTCATGAACATCACGCCTTTGGCGGAACCCGGTCGCTGACGCACAAGCACGAGCCCGCCGGTCATCAGCCACCGGCCGTCTCGGGCGGCCATGGCCTCGGCGCATGTGACCATCCGCTTCTCGCGAAGGTCTTTTCGGAGGAAGGCGACCGGGTGCTGCCGGAGGGTAAGGCCGGTATGGGAATAGTCCTCGACGACCTCGTGTCCAGCCCTCATCGAGGGCAAAGCTACCGAGGGCTCCTGCACTTCAGCGACCTGGCGCGCCTCGCGCTCGGCGGCTGCGGCCCAAAGCTCAAGCGGCTCATCGCGCAAGGCTTTAATTGCCCATAGAGCGCCACGGCGCTGGAGCTGCAACGACGGCAAGAAGGCATCAGCTTCGGCAAGCTTGACGAGGGCAGCCGTCGGCACACCGGATCGCCGCCACAGGTCATCGGCAGATTCGAAGGGTTCGTCGGCGCGCGCCGCTACGATCCGGGCGGCGTCCGCGGTCGAAAGCCCTTTCACCATCCGCATGCCCAGGCGAACGACGCAGAGGCGGCTTCCGTCGATCTCCTCGAGGGTGCAGTCCCAACGAGAAGCGTTGACGCAGACGGGCCTGATCTCTACGCCATGCGCCCTCGCGTCCGAAACGATCTGGGCTGGCGCGTAAAAACCCATGGGCTGCGAGTTCAGGAGCGCCGCGCAAAAGGCGTCCGGGTGATGGCATTTCACCCAGCTCGACGCATAGGCGATCAATGCGAAGCTGGCAGCATGGCTTTCCGGGAAGCCGTAGGAGCCGAACCCTTCCAACTGCGAGAATGTCTGCTCGGCAAATTCGGTCGTGTAGCCATTCTTCACCATGCCGGCGACCAACTTGGTTTTGAATTTGGAGACACCGCCGGAGAATTTGAAGGTGGCCATCGATTTCCTCAACTGGTCCGCCTCCCCACCCGAAAATCCGGCGCAGACCATCGCGACCTTCATCGCCGACTCCTGAAACAATGGGATGCCGAGCGTCTTCGACAGCACCGCCTCCAGCTCCGGCGTCGGGTATTCGACCGGCTCCTTACCCTCACGGCGCCTGAGATAGGGATGGACCATGTCGCCCTGGATCGGCCCAGGCCGAACAATCGCTACGTGGATGACGAGATCGTAAAACGTGCGCGGCTTCAAGCGCGGCAGCATGGACATCTGCGCCCGGCTTTCGATCTGGAAAGTGCCGAGCGTATCGGCCCTGCGGATCATCGCGTAGGTCCGGGGATCTTCGGCCGGGATCGAAGCGAGGTCGCGCTCCTCACCCTTGTGGTCCCGCATCAGGGCAAAAGCCTTGGCCATGCAGGTCAGCATGCCGAGCGCCAGCACGTCGACCTTCATGAACTTCAGCGCCTCAATGTCGTCCTTGTCCCATTCGATGACCTGGCGGTCGTCCATGCGCGCAGGCTCGATCGGCACGAGATCGTCAAGGCGATCTTGGGTCAGGACAAAACCACCCGGATGCTGGCCGAGATGGCGCGGTGCGCCCATCAGCTGCTGCGCCAATTCCAGGGTCAGCTTCAGGCGATAGTCGGCGGCGTTGAGATTGTTTTCTCGAATCTGCCGTTCAGTGACACCTTCCGACCAGCCCCAGACGCCGGACGAGAGCTGCGCGATCATGTCCTCTGGTAGCCCGAGGGCCTTGCCGACGTCGCGAAGCGCACCCTTGGCGCGGTAGCGGGTGACGGTGGCACAGAGAGCGGCCCGACGTCGGCCATAGGTCTCATAAATCCACTGGATGACTTCCTCGCGCCTCTCGTGCTCGAAATCCACGTCGATGTCCGGCGGTTCGTCCCTTTCTTGGCTGACGAAGCGCTCGAAGAGCAAGTCGTTGGTATCGGGGTCGATAGAGGTGACGCCGAGGCAATAGCAGACGGCGGAATTGGCCGCCGAGCCCCTGCCCTGGCAAAGGATCCCTTTCGAGCGCGCAAAACGCACGATCGAATAGACGGTGAGAAAATATGGCGCATAGTTCATCACGCGGATCAGTTCGAGTTCATCCTGCAGGGATTTCCACACTTTTTCCGGCACGCCCTCTGGATAACGGTTGGCAGCGCCTTCCCAGGTGAACTTGACTAGAGATTGCTGCGCATCGAGGCCGGGCACGATCGCCTCTTCCGGGTATTGATATTGCAGCTCGTGCAAATCGAACTTGCAGCGTTCGACAATCTCGCGGCCGCGGGCGAGCGCTTCCGGATAGTCGCCAAATAGGCGGTGCATTTCCTCAGGCGCCTTGAGAAAGCGATCGGCATGACGCTCTCGGTCGAAGCCGACATCGTCGATGGTGGTGCGGGTGCGGATACAAGTCACGACATCCTGGAGCTGGCGCCGGCTCGGTTCGTGAAACAGCACGTCGTTGGTGACCACAGTGCGGACCTTGAAGCGCGTGGCCATGGCGGAGATGCCGTGCAAACGCAGACGGTCGAGCGGCCGACGGCGCAGGCAGAGGCTCACATAGGCGCGATCGCCGAACAACTCAGCCATCTTGCGAAGCTGGACGGCGCAGGCCTCGTCTGCTTCGTCCGGCACCAGCACCCCGATCATGCCCGCTGCGTGTTCGGCGAGATCGGCAAAATCGATCAGGCAGTTTCCCTTGCCGCCGCGGCTTTTGCCGAGAGACAGCAACCGCGTCAGTCCCGAATAGGCCGGTCGGTCCATGGGATAGACGAGGAGCGACATGCCGTCGGTGAGATCCAAGCGGCAACCGACGACCAGTCGGACGCCGGTGGTCTTGGCGGCTTCCCAGGCCCGCACGATGCCGGCGAGGCTGTTGCGGTCGACGACACCGAGCGCGTCGATGCCGAGCGCGGCAGCGGTGGCGAACAATTCATCGGCGCTGGACGCGCCTCGCAAGAAGCTGAAATGCGTCGTGACCTGAAGTTCGGCGTAGCGCGTCATCCGAACACCCCATGCACGAACCACAGGTGCGAACCGGTTTCCGGATCGATGCCGTCGCCGGCGCGATAGACCCAGTAGCGCTCACCAAGCTCGTCCTCGACCACGAAATAGTCCCTGACCGCCTGAAACTCGCGTGGTCTCCGCCACCACTCTCCAAAGATCCGCTCCGGGCCATCGGCGCGCAGGACCTTTCGGCGCTTGCCGCGCCAGGTAAATACCGCCGGCGGCTGGTCCGGGAGGAGCGCGATGACCTCGACGCGTTCGGGATTGGCGAAAAGCCGCGTCGGCCGCGGCCATTTCACCGCCCAGGCCTCGCCTATATCCGGCGCGGTCGCGGCGATGCGCCGGACCGAGCGCTCCGGCACATCTGAGGCGACGGGCGCGACCCGGAACAGCCGGTGGCCACGATTGCCGAGGATGTCGACCAGCGGCGTGATATCGGCAACTTCCTCCTCGATGAGCGGGGAGGCGGCCTGCCGCTCTTCCAGCGGCTCGGCGAAGACGGCGACCAGAACCATCTTCTCGATACCGAAACCGGGGTCGATCGTCTCGATCCGGTCGCACAACAGTTTTGAGAGCCGCGCCGGGTCACGGACCGGTTTGGCGAGGCCAGCGCGCAGATGCTGCCTTGTGTTGTCGACGCGATGGATGAAGAGATCGCAGCGCCGTGCGCCGAGGCCGTCCTCGGCGAGCCAGGCCGAGAGCTGGCCGACCAGCCGACGGACATATTTGGCGATGGTTTCCGGCGCGCCGATGGGCTCCGCGAAATTCTTCGCGACCTCGACAAGCTCGGGCGTGCGGATCGGCTCGATCGGTTCGGCTAGCCGCCCGAACATTTGGTCGAGCCGACGCGCCGGCTCCGGGCCGAAGCGTAGCGTCAATGGTGCGCGCGGCATGGCCGAGAGCTGGCCGACCGTATCGATGCCGAGCACACGCATGCCTTGGACGGTCTCCGCCGGGAGCCGCAGCGCGACAATCGGTAGATCGATGACCGCCTTCGTCACATTGTCCACCGGCACCACCGTCGTTTCCGCCGTCAGGAGCCGGGCGAGCGCGTGCGCGGCGCCCCAGGTGTCGGCAACGGCAGCCCGTGCCGTCAGCCCCCGGCCGCGCAGCAGATTGACGAGACCGGAGATCAGAAGCGGCTCGCCACCACGCAGATGATCGGCACCCTCGGTATCAATGACCAGCCCATCGGCGCCATCGACGGCAACGACCGGGCTGTATTGCCGGAGAGCCCAAAGCGCCAGGCGCTCCAGCGCCGCCGCATCCTCGGCCGGTGCGGCGTCGACCATCAGGAGATCCGCGACCATGGCTTGCGCCTTGCTGGCGGGCATTCCTATCCGAAGACCGAGCTTCAATGCGGCAGGGTCGGCGGCCGAAATCCAGCGCTTTGAGCCGCGCCTTGCGACAACGACGAGCGGCTTGTCAGCCGGCAAGGCTTCGCCAGCGTGCCGTCTGATCCGCTCGGTCGAGAGCTGTGGGAAGTAGACAGATACGACCCTTGGCATCGGGGGCTCCAATTTCAAATTCGGCGCATTCGCCCGCCTTGACGCGCATGAGTTCTGCCAGCCAGCGGGCCCTCCCCACGCCCGCGACCGGCAATCGTTGCGATGGCAGCGTGCTGATGCGCCACCGCGTCGTCGATGCTGTCGGCTGCCCATAGTCCGAGGCCTCGTTCTGTCGTCGCCAGCGCCGGAGCACGATGCCCATGGCGCCCGTTTTTTCCGCTGCCAGTTGCAGGCGTCGCGAGGCGTTCATCGGCAGACGAACGAGCTCGCCGACGACCGCGGCAAGCCCGCCGAAAGACAGCCCCTCTTCCATGGCGGACAGCACCTCCTCCTCGCGATCGCTTTCACAGAAGACGACGCGGTCCGGATGCAGCCCGGCCTGGGCAACCGCGGGGAAAAACAGGTCCGGGCGCGTCATGCACCAGAGTACCTTGCCGCGCGACCGCGCAGCGATCCCCGCCACGAAGAGCGCGGCCGCAGCCCCGTCAACCGTTCCTCCCCCGCCGCCGGCAACCTCGTGCAGCGCGCCAAAGGCAAGCCCTCCGCCCGGCAAGGCCCGGTCGACCTCCGCAACGCCAAAAGGCAGGACCTGCCTTGCGCGCTGCGGGACGCCTTCTAGCTGGCCGATGCGCTCGCGAAGCTCCGCCAGGACAGGGTTGAGGGCATGGTTGGCCACGGTTGAATTGTTGCTCCTTCAGGGTTTCCAGCGGTTCTCTAAGCTGATATGTTCATTATTTGTTCCGATTGCCCAACTGAGTCAATCGGGCCTCCGATCCGGAAATCGCACCTCGGCTAAGTCGTTGAAACGAATCCCTTAGCTGCATCAAGGAGATATCCACGGAGCGGAGGTGCAGGAAAATTTTCTTAAGGCAGCTGGGGACAAATGGCGGCGGCGCATCTTGAAAAACTGAACGACCGACAGCGTGAGGCGGTCGAGCATGGCGTCGGCCTGCCGGATGGACAGATCGGCGGGCCGCTCCTGATCATCGCCGGCGCTGGAAGCGGCAAGACTAACACGCTGGCTCATCGCGTCGCCCACCTCATCGTCAACGGCGCCGATCCGCGTCGCATCCTGTTGATGACCTTTTCGCGGCGGGCGGCGTCAGAGATGGCGCGCCGCGTGCAGCGTATTTGCCGGCAGGTGCTCGGCGACAACGCCGCCGTCATGACCGATGCGCTTGCCTGGGCCGGGACGTTTCATGGGATCGGCGCGCGGCTCTTGCGCATGTATGCCGAACAGATCGGCCTCAGCGTCGACTTCACCGTCCACGACCGTGAGGACAGCGCGGACCTGATGAACCTTGTCCGGCATGAGCTGGGTTTTTCCGCCAAGCAGAGCCGGTTCCCCACGAAAGGGACGTGCATCGCGATCTATTCGCGGGTGGTCAATTCGCAAGTCTCAATCAGGGAGATCCTGAAATCCTTCTATCCCTGGGTGCTCGAATGGGAAGACGAGCTGAAGCAGCTCTTCGCGGCCTATACCGAGGCCAAACAGGCGCAGAATGTCCTGGATTACGACGATCTGCTGCTCTACTGGGCGCAGATGGTTTCCGAACCGGAGCTTGCCGAGGATGTCGGCAAGCGCTTCGACCACATCCTCGTCGACGAATACCAGGACACCAATCGCCTGCAGGCCTCGATCCTTATGTCGCTGGCGCCCGGCGGCCGCGGGTTGACCGTCGTCGGCGACGATGCGCAGTCCATCTATTCCTTTCGCGCGGCAACCATCCGCAACATCCTGGATTTTCCGCAGGAATTCTCACCGAAGCCTGCCGACGTCATCACGCTCGACCGCAACTATCGTTCGACGCAGCCGATCCTGGCCGCCGCCAATGCCGTCATCGAATTGGCCCGTGAGAGGTACACGAAGAACCTATGGACCGACCGCGCGTCGGAACAGCGACCGATGCTTGTCACCGTCAAGGATGAGGTCGATCAGGCCGCCTATATCGTCGAGCAGGTGCTCGCCAACCGTGAGATCGGCATCTCCCTCAAGCAGCAGGCCGTGCTGTTTCGGACCTCGAGCCACAGCAGCGCACTGGAAATCGAGCTCACCCGGCGAAACATCCCCTTCGTCAAATTCGGCGGCTTGAAGTTCTTGGACGCAGCCCACGTCAAGGATTTGCTGGGCGTTATGAGGTTTGCGCAAAACCCGCGCGATCAGGTTTCCGGCTTCCGGGTGCTTAAACTGCTGCCCGGTATCGGACCGCAAACCGCCGGGAAAATCCTCGACACGATCGCGGCCGATCCCGAGCCGTTGCAATCGCTCGCGGAGATTCCGCCACCGGCCAAGACGGACGACGATTGGCCAGCCTTTGTCACATTGGTCTCTGCCCTGCGCAAGGCAGAGGCAGGCTGGCCGGCAGAGATCGGGACCGTGCGAATGTGGTATGAGCCGCATCTCGAGCGAATCCATGAGGATGCCGATACCCGCAAGGACGATCTCATCCAGCTTGAACAAATCGCCAGTGGCTATGCGAGCCGCGAGCGTTTCCTCACAGAGTTGACCCTCGATCCGCCCGACGCGACTAGCGACCAGGCTGGCGTGCCGCTGCTCGACGAGGACTATCTGATCCTCTCGACGATCCATAGCGCCAAGGGCCAGGAATGGCGTTCCGTCTATCTGCTCAACGTCGTCGACGGCTGCATCCCGTCCGACCTTGGCACCGGCACGACCGCGGAACTCGAAGAGGAGCGTCGGCTCCTCTATGTCGGCATGACGCGCGCGCGCGACAACCTTACCTTAGTTACGCCGCAACGCTTCTTCACGCATGGCCAGAACGCTCAGGGCGACCGGCATGTCTATGCCTCTCGCACCCGCTTCGTGCCGGCCACGCTGTTGCAGTATTTCGAGACCACGAGTTGGCCGAAGGTCTCGGCCGCAGCCAGCGAACGCAGCGCAAAGCAGATCCGCGTCGATGTCGGTGCGCGGATGCGATCGATGTGGAAATGAGTCATGCAGCCCGTTACGTCGACAGAGATTAAGGACGAGGAGCCGGATCGCGAGGAGCGGGTCCGGCGTATCATCCATGTGGACATGGACTCCTATTATGCGTCGGTTGAACAACGCGATCATCCGGAGTTGCGCGGCAAACCTGTTGCCGTCGGCAGCCCGTCGGCGCGCGGTGTCGTCCTGACGGCGAGCTATGAGGCCCGCCCCTTCGGCGTGCGCTCCGCACTTCCTTCACTGACGGCGAAGCGCCTCTGCCCCGACCTGATCTTTGTGCCGGCGCGCTTTGACGTCTATCGTTCGGTCTCCGCGCAGATTCATGCGATTTTTGCCGAATATACCGACCTGATTGAGCCTCTATCGCTCGACGAAGCCTATCTTGACGTCACCCACAACAAGCAGGGCGTTCCGATTGCCACCGAGATCGCCACGAGAATTCGGGCGCGCATCAAGGAGGTTACCGGTCTCAATGCCTCGGCCGGGATCTCCTACTGCAAGTTTCTCGCCAAAATGGCCTCGGACCTCAACAAGCCCAACGGCCAAGCGGTCATCACTCCGAAGCACGGGCCGGCCTTCGTCGCGCGGCTTGCCGTCAAGAAATTTCACGGCATCGGGCCAGCGACTGCCACCAAAATGGAGCGCCTTGGCATCCTGACTGGGGCGGATCTCAGAGCGAAGTCGCTTGCCTTCTTGCAGCAGCATTTCGGGAAATCCGGCACTTGGTATTACAACATTTCTCGCGGCATCGATGATCGGCCGGTTCGGCCGGATCGGGAGCGAAAATCCGTCGGCGCGGAAGATACCTTCATCGGGGATATCTTCGATCTGGATGCAGCGCGCGGGGAGATTTTGCCGCTTGTCGACAAGGTCTGGCGGCATTGTCACAACAAGAGCCTTCGCGGAAGGACGGTCACGCCGAAGGTGAAGTACACCGATTTTCAGATCATTACTCGAAGCCGGACCGAGGCCGCTCCGTTCGAAACGACAGAGGGGATCGTCGCGGCGGTCGACGCTCTCCTTGCGCCGCTGTTCCCGGCGGCGAAGGGTATCCGACTTCTCGGCATCACCCTGTCGGCATTCACCGACGACGTCAGAAGCGAACGCGCCGATCAGCTTCAACTCGCAATCTAGGCTCGGGCCGTCTTCGTCGCGCGCATCGAAATCTGTGGCACCCGCGCTAGATTATCGCCAAAGCGACCGACGTACCGCTGGAGGTACCATGTGCAATGATTATCGATTGATGATCGAACTCGCCTCTGTCATCGAACAGTTCGAGCATCGCAAGATCAAGATCCGGTTTCCCGAGGGAAGGCCCAACATCGAGGCGCGCGAGGACATCAAGATCACCGATGCCGCGCCGATCGTCCGAGGCGTCGAAGGCGAGCGCGGAGCCGGGGAACTGGTTCAGCGCCGGTGGAGCTGGCCGAGCCCGACGAAAAAACCGGTCTACAACTTTCGCTCCGAAGGCCGCGAGTTCACCTCCAACCGGTGTCTCATTGTCGCCGACGGCTTCTACGAGTTCACCACCCCGGCCGACCCGAAGAAGAAGCGGAAGGACAAGTGGCTGTTCCGCAAGACCGGCGAGCCCGTCTTTGCCATTGCCGGCATCTGGCGCGAGACCGAGGACGTCGGCGAGGCGTTCACCATGCTGACGATGGAACCGGGGCCGGACATCGCTCCTTATCACGACCGGCAGATAGTTGTGCTCGACCGCGGCGATTGGGTGAATTGGCTTGATCCCTCGGTGTCGGCAGCCGATCTTATAAAGCCTCTACCGCCGGGGGCATTGACGGTTGAGCAGGTAGGCTAGGGAAATGAGCGCGTGACGGCTGCACATCGACCACCGTTCAGAAGGCGCGGGCCGGCACCGCCTTCTCGGCGGTGCCTATCTCATGAACATGGTCGCACCGAGGCAAAGATTGTCTCGATGCTGAAGCATCAGCGTTCGTTATTGTCGTCCTCGTAGTTCGACCAATCGTCAGCAGGAGCGTAATATTCTGCCGCATCGTAGGTCCGCGTTTTCCTGTAGCGATCGCTGAGGCCGACGACGGCGAGCTTGGAAAGGCCGGCGATCTTTAAACTGCAAGCGACGCATTCGAAGTTTGTCGGGAGATATTCCTGGGTTTCGATGATTTCGTCGCTATCGAGCTTCTGCGTCGGAGCAGAAACCGGCTCGCCAGCGACAAGCGCCGTCGATGCACATGACGGGCAGTCGACGCGGTGGCCGTTTTGACGAGTGGCCCATACGGCCGCCTGCGCTTGCAATGTCGTGCGCTCGTCATCGGACTTGGCATTCCAGACCTTCTTGTGCGCCTCGACGTCCCCCTTCACGGCTTTCGCGCTTTCGTCGGCGGCCGCGTCGATCAGCTTCTTCGCAACCTCCGCTTCGTCTTTGCCGACGAATTCCTCAAGCGGGATACCCATCGACGTCAGAAGGATTTCGCAGGTCTGATAGAATCTTGGCTGCCAGGTCGATCCCTTAACGCCTTCAAACGCCAACTCGCCGGTATGAAGTTCGGCGTTGCGCCTGCCGGTATGCACCACCCCGAAACTCTCATGCTCCTTGGTGAACTCCGCCAGTATCCCCGATAGGCGCTTGAACACGTCGCTGATTGCGATGGATCTAGGGGAGAATTTCTCCTCGAAAGGTGTAAAGCCGAGCGCAAAACATAGGTTTGATCCGTTCTTATCGGTTTCGGCCAACAACGCCGGACTTACATTTGCAAGGGCAGCGCGAGCTAGGAACTCCAGGGCAAGGCTCGACCAAAGAGCGTATTCCCACGTATCGCTGTCATTGCCCGCCATGTTCTGAATGTAGAGTACCGCCTTGGTGTAGAGCGCCTCCGGGTTGAAAGTTGGCGGCGTCTCACCCGGCTCTATGGTCTTCTTCAATTTAGCCCTCCCAAATATACTCGTTGAATAGAACGGTCCTCTCGTCCCGGCGGAATCGGCGAACGAGCATGCAGCATGCGCCAGTTGTCGATTATCAGAGTGTCGCCGGTGCGAATCAGCGCAATCGACGACGGCGCGCTCGTGGCGAGCCATTCGCGGATCTCCGCATTTGCGATCTCGCCAACTCGGCTTGCCGGCCGGAGAAAGATCTCATCCCACCGTAGGAGGTCGGCGCCTTGCGCTGCAGGTTCGAAAAGACGAAAGAGGGCGACCGATCCGTCACGTGGCCGCCTGGGCCTGAAGATGGCGCGCGCGAGCACATCGCGAGATATTGCGTCGATGAGCGAGCGCCCGTCGATGAGCGATGTGGGGACGTCCCGATAGCCAGTCAAACACCTCAGCAGCAGATATCGCGGCGGCCAGCGCCAGTGGGCGAGGTCGGTATGAAAAGGGAAGCGCCCCAAACCAAAATTTCCGCTGTACGTGTTCGGAGCAGCGTCTTCGCGAGGGGTGAGCGTCTGCACAAGACCGCCTTCCCACGGGGTCAGCGGTGTACCGAGCTGGTTGGCGATCTCAACGATGTCGGCGCCCGGACGATGTTCGGGGATCAGAATATAACCCTCTTGGGTGATCTGGCTCCTCAGCGCGGTCCGTGCGGCTTCGTCCATCTCTCAAATTGCCTTCTCGGCCTTCAGCAGATCGCGGACGCGCGCGCCAAGCGGCGTGACACTATAGACGGTCCCGCGGTACGTGCCGTCGGGAAATTGCGTCTTTTTCGGAATTGCTAGGCGGCGAACGGCCTGATCGTGTGCGAAAACGGTTCGTAGTGCCTTGGAAATCGCTCCCATGGCATTTCTCAGGACAGGATCGGCCTCACCGCCCTGGTTGGTGAAGGTGTCATGCCCGCCGAGAAGCTTTCGAAGCGCCTCTTTGCGAAGAGGCTGAGTGGGCTTGGGGCGAACGGCCTCAACCACCTTTTGCGCAAGCTGCGTCAGCTCGTCATCACTCTCATCTTCTGGCGGCGCTAATGCACTGAAGAGCTTCAGGTTCTCTGGTGGCACGAAGGGGGCCAGGGCTTTCAATGCGCCCTTCAGGCTCTGCTCGGGTACTTCGGCGATGAGGAGGGGCATGGTTGTCTCCCGTGAGAGGAATCTAATGAGAAGACTAAGGAGGGCCTAGTTCAATTTCAAGGCCGCATGCTGCGAATTATTGAAAATCACGTGTCTTCATCTTCAGTTGGATGAAGTGCCCGCAGGCCGACGTAAAATCGCGGCCCCTAAAACCTCTCGGCGGCATCTCCCACGGATCGGCCGGCGCTACCCCGTGCCTGATGGCTGCGGCCGTGCGGGAGCGGAAATTCGCTATTGAAGGTGCCCACGCTGGCGAGATCGGCAGAAAGATCCATGAACCTTCTGCACGCGAGATGGACAACTTCGCCTTTGCGCTGATTGCGACCGCGCACACGCCCATCATGGAGGTCGAGAGAATTGCGCGCTGGTTCGCTTCAACCACTTTCGGCCAGATTGCGAGACCGCCACCTGGGCGTCATAGGCGAGATCGCAGGCAACGTCGACAGCACTCCGCCGTCGCTGACGATTCGATGAGCTTCACGCACGGCAAGATCGCCGTCCAGATCGGCCGGCACAACGGACGCGCCATTCTTGGCGAATGCCCGGGCCGTCGCGAGACCGATGTCTCGCCGCGCTGATAACGAGCGCCACCTCAAGCAAGGGCGTTCTGCCTTTCGGCAATAGACGGGAAATGCTTCGTCCCTTTTCCCTCGGGGCCATTATTGCGTGCGGGACTCGCCCCATCCGAGCTTTCTGCAATAGTCCTCCGCAGCGCGTACTGCTTCCCGCTGGTTTGGAAAGGGCCTTTGAGGAAGTCGGATTTGCCGCGGAACTGGATGAACACGCCCTTGCTGAGGACGTCGTACAGAATCTGCATGCCATCTTCGTATTTCACGGTATGATATCCCGGCGGTCGTTCGGCACGAGAGGCGCCGACGCAGGGCGGCATGAACTCATCCGTCGCGGTCCCCGGCTTGCTCAATGGTAAACGTGGCTGCAAACCCGTCGCACGGCAGCTTGTTCCCAGACGAACTGTGATTTGGGGGTGGGAAATGGGCAACGGCATCTTTGCACCGGACGAGCTTTCGACAATGAAGGACGTTTACGACGACATCATTTCGCAACCGTGGTTCAGCCGAGATCCCGAGGCGAGAAAGGCGTTCGCGCGATATCTGCTCGACGCATATCCAGGCGGGACCTATCGGCCGGACCTTGACCGTCCGCTCCTGGCATCGATCGCCCGCGAGCACTATGGTCAACGCGATTCCTAAGGACCCGCCTCGGCGATCGCCGCGAGCGGAACTTTTAATTTCCACCACCTGTTTCCCGGAACGATCATCGACCGTCGCGAGGAGACTGCGTGAAGATTGCCACCTACAACGTCAACGGCGTGAATGGCCGGCTGCCGGTGCTGCTCCGATGGCTGAAGGAGGACGCGCCGGACGTGGTCTGCCTTCAGGAACTCAAGGCAACGGACGAGAAATTTCCGCGGCGCGAGCTGCAGAATCTCGGTTACGAGGGCGTATGGCACGGCCAGAAAAGCTGGAACGGTGTAGCGATACTCGCCAAGGGCACGCTTCCGGTTTTGACGCGCCGCGGACTGCCGGGCGATCCCGACGATACGCACAGCCGCTATATCGAAGCAGCCGTCAACGGGATCCTTATCGGCTGCCTCTATCTCCCGAACGGCAATCCCGCGCCCGGCCCGAAATTCGACTACAAGCTGCGCTGGTTCCAGCGCCTGCATGCCTATGCCGCCGAGCTGATCGACCTCGGCATCCCAGCCCTGCTGGTCGGCGACTACAATGTCATGCAGACGGATCTCGATGTCTATGCGCCGGAGCGCTGGCGCGACGATGCGCTGTTTCGCCCGGAGGTTCGCGAGGCCTATGCCAATCTCGTCGCGCAAGGGTGGACCGACGCCGTCCGCCATCTCCACCCCGATGAGCGCATCTACACCTTCTGGAAATATTGGCGGAATTCCTTTGAACGCAATGCAGGGCTGCGGATTGACCATTTCCTGCTCAGCCCGACCGTCGCACCGTGGTTGAGGTCGGCTGGCGTCCGGCGGGCTCCGCGAAGCTGGGAGCACACCAGCGATCACGCCCCCGTCATGATCGAGATCGACCCGCCAGCGGATGCGGATTAGGCGAACGGCTGCGCAACCATGCGTCTCTCGCGTGACCGTGCTGTCCGCCGCGCCTCGCGCAGTTCCTCGATGGTGGGGAGCCACCAGCCCCGTTGACGCTCGTAGTCTGCCGGTTCGACCTTCGACGGCCAGGTGTGCACAAGGTCTTCCAGAGAGGGAACGCGCCAGGTTCCCCAGACGCAATCATCGTAAAAGTCCGGATAGAGATCGCTGATCCCGCCTGGATCGACCAGCTCACCGGTAACCTCGTCCACGACGATGAGACCATAGAGCGCGGTCGCGACCGGACGATCCAGTGGCGGCAGATCCTCGGCCGGAAGCGGGATGCGTCTCCGCTTTCGCTCGGCTGTGCGACGGCGGGCTAGCCTTTCTTCATCGGTGCCCTTGCGCGCTTCGGCGCGCTTGCGCCTTTCCTCTGGTTCGCAGCGCTGCGCCTCCGCTTCAATGGCCTGCCAGTGATCGACAAGATCGTCATAGGAGGCAAAGGGCACGCGCCACACCTTTTCGGCGCCGTCCCAGCGGGTGAAGGGAACCTGCCGGATTTCCTCGACGAGTTTGCGCGAATAGGGCGTCCTGACGCGAAACCCGTCCCTGTCGACGCTGAGATAGGGGCTGAGGATTGGTTCGAAGGCATAGGCGTCCCTCCCCTTCGCTTCGGCATAGGGGTCGAGGCGGGATTGCTCTCTCGCCATCCAGCGATCGATGCGTCGGCGGGCCGTCTTGCCAGGGACGATCCACGCCTTGTGTCTATCGCTCCAGCAAGCGCGCGGGAACGTCTTGCGAAACCGCTGCACCGTCATCCGGTCGAACGGGAACGCGACGGCGGCATGCTCGGCGTCCTCTTCGGCCTCAGGGCCGATCTCGCGTTCCTCGTCCATGGTATCACCGTGCTCAGGATAGCCGGCTCTCAGTGCTTTGTATGCCGGTCGCCGCGATCGCCTTCACCGGGCTTGGCCTCGGTTTTCGCCTTGTGGCGGCGATCGGCGGAGAGGGAGCGGCCGACATCGACGCTTTCCTTGAACTGACCCTTCTCGTCACGGCGGACATAGCGCTTGTCGGTTCCGGTATCGATGGTCTCACGCTTGGTCATCACAATATTCCTTTCCGGTTGTGGTCCAGGAAGAACGCACGGAACGGCAAGAAAGATGCAGTGAATCAAGGACATATTGCAGACTCGCAATGAGGGAAGCGAGCGGCCGCTAAGTTGTTGATTTCCGATTCATTTTCGAATCGGAACAAATTCGCAAGTGATTCGCTTGACTCGCTTTGGTTGCGTCGAGTCGGGAGTTTCGAGATGGCCCAGCGTGCTCAGTGGAAAGGCTTCATCAAATTCGGAGAGGTGAGCTGCGGCGTCGGGCTTTATACCGCCGCCAGCACCTCCGAGCGCATCTCGTTCCATACGATCAACAAAAAGACCGGCAATCGCGTCGACCGTATCTTCGTCGACAGCGACACCGGCAAGGAGGTCGAGCGCGAGAACCAGACCAAGGGTTTCGAGATCGAGAATGGCCAGTACATCATGATCGATCCGGAAGAGGTCGCCGCGACCATTCCCGACAGCAACAAGACACTGACCATCGAAGCCTTCATTCCCTGCTCGAATGTCGATGACGTCTATTTCGACAAGCCCTACTACTTGGTGCCGACCGACCGCGTTTCCTCCGACGCCTTCACTGCGCTGCGCGACGCCATGGAGAAATCCGAGGTCGCGGCGGTCGCCCGCACGGTCCTGTTCCGGCGCATGCGCACTGTCCTGATCCGCACGCATGGCAAGGGCCTGATCGCCACGACCCTGCAATACGATTACGAGGTCCGATCGTCGGAGAAAGCCTTCGACGAGATACCGAAGCTGCGCATCAAGGGCGAAATGCTTGACCTCGCTAAGCACATCATCGCCACCAAGAAAGGCACCTTCGACCCGGCCGCGTTTGACGATCGCTATGAAGAGGCGGTCTCCGAACTGGTAAAAGCGAAGATCGAGGGCAAAGCTTCGCCGAAGCGCAAGGAAGTCAAGGTTTCCAAACCCGACGATCTGCTGGCCGCGCTGCGCGAAAGCGCCAAAATGCTCAAAGCCGGTGACGACACGCCGAAGCGTTCCGCTGCCAATGCCTACAAGGGCGCCGGTCGCAAGCCGGCGGCGCGCGCCGCTGCGTCGAAGGCGCACAGCCCGGCGGCCGCGCGGCGTAAAGCCGGTTGAGGAGAACGATCATGGCGCCCCGTCCCTACTGGAAAGGCTATCTGAAGCTTTCCCTCGTCACCTGCCCCGTCTCGATGTCGCCGGCAACGTCGGAGAGCGACAAGGTCCGGTTTCACACCTTGAACAAGGAGACTGGCAACCGCGTCGTCTCGCAATATGTCGATACGTCACGCGCAAACCCGTCAAGGACGACGACGAGGTGAAGGGTTATGCCCGCGGCGAGAACGACTATGTCCTGCTTACCGACGACGAGCTGGACGCAGTTGCGCTCGACACGGTGAAGACGATCGACATCGACAAGTTCGTGCCGCGCGACAGCATCGAATGGATCTATCTGGAAAAGCCGCATTATCTCGTGCCCGATGATCCGGTCGGTCATGAGGCCTTCGCGGTTATCCGTGACGCTATGGCGGCCGACAAGGTCTATGGCGTCTCGCGGCTGGTGATCGGTCGGCGCGAGCGCGCGGTCGTGCTGGAGCCGCGCGGCGAAGGCATCGTCGTCTGGACGCTCCGCTTCGGCGACGAGGTGCGACCGGAGCAGTCCAATTTCGAGGACATCGACGACAGGTCCGATCCCGACCTCGTCCCGCTGGTGCAGAAGTTCATCAAGCAACACACGAAGGAATGGTCGCCGGACATGGTCTCCGATCCGGTCCACGACGCTCTCCTCGACATCATCGCGAAAAAGAAGAAGGCGCTGAGAGCGTCGAAGAGCAAGGCCAAGGGAGGTGAGCGTCCGTCGGGTGGCAATGTCATCGACATCATGGACGCGCTGCGTAAGAGCCTCGCGGCCGGTGAAAAAGGCAGGCGCGCATCCTGAAACCGTCACGCATAGCACCTATGTTCGATCTCTCTCGCACCCGCAATGGACATTCATGAAGAAGCGCCGATCCGCCATCCCCCTGCTCGACGAATCCGGTACGGCACTCCAGTCGCGGCCCGTGCGCAAACGCGATCCAGCGCAGCCGAACTTGCCCTTCGATCCGATGCCCAAGCGTGTGGAGCCGTGTCTCGCCCTGCTTCGTCCGACGCCGCCAGAAGGACCGGAGTGGATTTACGAGAACAAATGGGACGGTTATCGCCTGGCGGTCCACATCGAACCAAAGGGCGTGCGGATCATCACGCGCGGCGGCCATGACTGGACCCATCGTTTTCCCAGGATTGCAGAGGCAGCGAGGAAGCTCGGCGTCGGTACCGCCATCTTGGATGGCGAGGCCGTGGTTCTCAACAAGGAGGGGCATTCGGATTTCGGTGCGCTGCAGCGCTCGCTCGGCGGGCGCGGCGGCAAGCGCGCCTCGACCGAAGCGGTATTCTTCGCCTTCGACCTGCTTTATTTCGACGGCCATGATCTGACTAAGACGGAGCTTGCCGTTCGCCGGCATCTGCTCCAAGACTTTCTCGACGGGTCTGTCGGTGCGGTGCAGCTGTCCGAGGAAGCCCATGGTGACGGGGCGGAGCTACTTGCGAACGCCTGCAAGATGGGTCTGGAAGGCATCATCGCCAAGCATCGCGACCGTCCCTATCGATCCGGCCGCACCGGCGACTGGATAAAGGTCAAATGCGTCCAAAGCGAAAGCTTCATTATTGTCGGCTATGAACACTCGGACGCTGCGCGCGGCGGGATCGGAAGCCTGCTGCTGGCGGCGCGCCAGGGCGATAGCTGGGTGTCGGTCGGCTCGGTCGGAACAGGGTTCAAGGCACCGGATGCGGAATATCTGCGCAAGACACTCGACAAGCTGAAAACTAAGAGGCCGGTCGTGCCGTTCAAGGGCAAGAACTACGTCTTCGCGCAGCCGACGCTCATCGCAGAGGTCGAGTTTCGTGGCTGGACGGACGACGGAAATCTGCGCCATGCGTCCTACAAAGGCCTGCGCGAAATCCAGGACAACGCGGCGGTGTTCGATGTTAGCGACAGCCCGGTTCGGTAAGAGCCTCATGATCGGGTCAATCGCCCGGCTCCTCAACGCGCTCCAGTTCGAAGAAGAATTGGCGGTCGTCACCGCTTATCACCATCGCTCCCATGACGCGCTCGCCGTCGATGCGCCGGAAGTAGTCGACGATGGGCTGCTCGTCGTAGACCATGGCGGCACTCGCCAGACCATCGAACGATAGCATCTGAACCGAGGCGACAGGACCGCTCGCCCTCAGGCGACGCTGGAGGTAGGAGAACAGGTTTCGTGCGGCCCGCGTCTTCCCGAGGTAGTGGAAGCCGAGCGCCAGCCGAAGCGGTATCCACCTGGGATCAATCGCGACGAGCCGGCGCTCCCCCGACCGAAACAAGAGCGCGTCCGCTCGGAGGTCCGAGGTGAACCGCTTGCCGAACCAGCCTAGATTTTCCAATACCCCGTCGAAGGGATGGCCTGACGGGATGCTCCGCCCTCTCCAAAGACCGGCAAACTCGTGCGGTTCGAGTGGCGACAGCTCGCGGAATCTCTTAATCGGCGTCTGCTGAGTGTTCATCGAACGATCCATTCGCGCAACCGCCCCACACGTCATCTCATCGGTCAAGGTCGGCGTGATCAAGACCAAAGTGATCGAGCACGAGCTGCAGATTGCGGCGGTTGGACTTGAAATAGACGTCGAAGACGTCGCCCACCACTGGCACGCTGCCGACCACCGCATCGAACCCGACATTGACGAGCATCTTGAGAAGCTTGTCGTTCGGCACACCGAGACGGCGCGCCTCGTTGACGATGAAGAGGCTGACCGCGGCCGCGCCGAAGTCGCCGACACCCGGGATCAGACCGATGACCGAGTCCGCGCCGAATGAGAGGCGCGTGCCGGGAATCCGCAGCGCGGTGTCCATCAATCTCGCTAGGCCGCGGATCCTGCGAAGACGCACCAGCCGGTCGATTGGGATTTCTTGCCTCGCCCCCGCTCCAGATCGTGAGCCTTGCCAAGCTTGGTTCATGCCGCTGCCGTCTGTTTGCCTAGCCGCTTGATGGCCTGCTCCAGCGGGCGTTGCCCGTCACAGTAATCCTCCCATGCGCTCGTCTTTGATAAAAGCGCCGGGACCGTTCGGATGGTGAACCGCTTCGGGTCGAGATCGGATTTGACCTGCGTCCAGGTGAGTGGCATCGATACCGTAGCGCCCGACCGCGCCCGTGGCGAGAGCGGCGCCACGGCCGTCGCCATGCGGTCGTTGCGCAGATAGTCGAGGAAGATGCGCCCGCCCCTCAGGCTCTTGGTCATTTTGATAAGATAGAGGTCGGGATTGTCGCGGGCCATTTCCTGGCAGACGTCGTGGGCAAAGCCCTTGGCCTCGGCCCAGGAGAGCGGCTTGCGGGCATTGACGGCAAGCGGCGTCACCACGTGCAGGCCCTTGCCGCCGGTCGTCTTGCAGAAGCTGATGAGCCCGAGATCGTCCAGACGATCGCGCATCTCGCGCGCCGCCGTGACCACGGCCGAGAACGGCACGTCCGGCCCGGGGTCGAGGTCGAAGACCAGCCGTCCCGGCACCTCCGGCTTGCCCGGCTCACAATTCCAAGGGTGCAGCTCAACTCCGCCGATCTGCGAGATGGCAATGAGGCCCTCGACCCGGTCGACCTGCAGGTAGGGCTTCTTATCGCCGAAGACTTTGACCAGTTCCAGCAGGTTCGACGTGCCCGGCATGGCGTGGCGTTGGAAGAACTGTTCACCGCCAATGCCATCCGGCGCGCGGATGATCGAGCACGGACGCCCTTTCACATGGTCGATAAGCCAGGAGCCGACCGCTTCGTGATATCGGGCCAGTTCCTCCTTGGTGACAGGCTTGCCGTCGCCGGCGTCCGGCCACAACGGCTTGTCTGGATTGGAAATGAGCACGCCCATCACGTCCGCCTTCGCACCCTTGCGACGGGTAGGTTTCGCCTTTGTCGTCGCAGTCGGCTCCCGCGTCGCGGTCTTTGCCGGGGATGCTGGGTTTTCGGCCTCGACCTCTGTCGCCGGCTTATCCTCCCGCAGGCCCTTGAACGCCGCCTGGCGGACCAGGCCATCGGCCGTCCAACCGGCGAACTCGATTTCGGCGACGAGCTCGGGCTTGAGCCAAACGACCTCCTTTTCCCTTTTTGGCGCGCCTATACCCGTGAAAGGAGACTTTTCCGTCTCAACCGCTTTCAGCTTCGGCAGCAGCGTCTCGACCTTCTTGGCGCCATACCCCGTGCCGACGCGCCCGACATAGACGAAATGATCGCCGCGGTTGACGCCGACCAGCAAGGACCGGAATTTGCCGTTTGTCTTGGCATAGCCGCCGATGACGACCTCGTGGCCAGCACGACATTTCGACTTCGCCCAGGTGTCTGTGCGCCCTGAACGGTAAGGCGCATCCGCCTGCTTCGAGACGATGCCCTCGAGTGACAGCTTGCATGCCGAGCGCAATACGGCATCGCCGCCGGTCTCGAAGTGCTCAACGAAGCGCAGATGCGGATCGTCGGTGGCGTCGGCAAGCAGTTCCTGCAGCCGGCTCTTGCGGTCCGTCAGAGCTTTTTGCCGCAGGTCCTCGCCGCCGTCGAACAACAGGTCGAACGCGAAATACACCAGGTTGCCTGTGGTGCCCTCCGAAAGGGCGGCCTGAAGCGCTGCAAAGTCTGGAGCACCATTCTCGTCGAGCGCGCAAATCTCACCGTCGACGATGCAGTCGGGAAGCGCGGCGGCGGCTTTCGCGATCTCGGGGTATTTGGCCGTCCAGTCCAGGCCCTTGCGGGTTTTCAGTGCCACCTCGCCGTCTGCAACCCGCATCTGACTTCTATAACCGTCGAACTTGATTTCGTGCAGCCAGTTGTTGCCGGCCGGCGGCCGCTCCAGCGTCTCGCAGAGTTGCGGCGGGATGAAGTCGGGCAGGTCGGTGGCGGTGGACGTTGCGACTTCCTTGTGCCCTTTCTTCTTGCGTTCATCGGCGGCGAGGCCGTGCTTGCTATCCCAGACGGCGTCGACCTCGACGTCACCGTTCGCCATCATGAATGGCTTCGGTTTGCGCCCTTTCCCGCCGGCGATCTGCTCCATCGTTCTCCCCGAAGCGACCGAGGTCATGTTCTCCTCCAGGATGGCAGCGCCGTTTTCTTCGACGGCGCGCTCGTCATGGTGCTTGATCAACAGCCAGTTGGTGCGCTTCCCACCGTCGCGATCGTGCCGCATGCGCACGAGAACGAAACTGCCCTGCAGCCGCTTGCCATGCAGCACAAACTTGAAGTCGCCCTTCTTCAGCGCATCCTCGGGCGACTTTTTGCCTTCGGGTTCCCAATAGCCGCGGTCCCACAGCATCACCGTGCCGCCGCCGTACTGGCCCTTTGGAATCGTGCCTTCGAAATCGCCATAGTCGAGCGGATGGTCCTCAACCTCGACCGCCAGCCGCTTGTCATGCGCATCGAGCGACGGCCCCTTGGTCACAGCCCAGGACTTGAAGACGCCGTCGAGCTCAAGGCGGAGATCGTAGTGGAGGCGCGTCGCGTCGTGTTTCTGGATGACGAAGCGGAGCCGGTTCGACGGTTTGACGTCGGTTGCGCCGCTCGGTTCCTGCGTCTGCTTGAAGTTACGCTTCTTCTTGTAGGTTGAGAGTTTGTCAGCCGCCATCTTCGACCTCGATACGCTTTGCGTTGCCAGCATCCGGATTGAGGGAAAACCCGCTGCGGACGATAGTTGTTCCCGGCTCGTCTGACGGCCATACATGGTCAGTTGCAGGTGTCCGGTACGCCGAATATGCTGGGCCGGCGGCACAGGGCCGCTCAGTTACGAGGACACACATGGCGACGGGCACAGTAAAGTTTTTCAATCAGGACAAGGGCTTTGGGTTCATCACGCCCGATGACGGCGGACAGGATGTCTTCGTCCATGTCTCAGGTGTGCTTTCAGGTGGCCCGCTGCGGGATGGTTCGAAGGTCAGCTATGACCTCGGCCAGGACCGGAAGACCGGCAAGTCGAAGGCGGAAAACGTTCGGGCAATCTGAGCGGACCACATGCGCGGCGGCTACTGGCCGCCGCCGACCAGTTCCAGAGTAAGAGGATCAGCTTCACCAGCGAAGAAGTGATCCAACGCGCGCCGGAAGACTACCTCATCTTCGGCCGCCGCTTCGTTGAACAGCGTCATCGACGAGCGGAATTTCAGATCGTCGGGCGAGCCGAATATCTCATTGGCGGAATGACCGGATACCCCGAGCACCGCGTCGACGGCCCTGGTCAATCTATCGCGAAGGACAGGATGTTCGAGATAGGCGCGAGCCTCCTCGATCGAGCCCATGCCGTAGTAATTCGCGGTCGGTGATCTTCCAAGCGCCCGCAGCTGCGGGAAGACGAACCACATCCAGTGCGTCTCCTTTCGTCCCGCCCTCAGCTCGTCGAGAGCCGCGTCGAACACAAGATCCTGCGCGGCGACAAAGCGGGAAAGATCGAACGGGCCGGCCGTCATCATCAACGGACTCCGCGCGCGGTGTCACATCGGTGCGGCGGCAAGCAGGACGGCGACGGGTACGGTGATCGCCGACGCGCTGAGCGCCACGGCCGCCGCAAGCCTGATCAGACGGGCGCGTCGAGCGCGCCGAGGATCCCATTCATACCTCATGTCCGTTCCTCCGCCCCTAAGACAGCATGTGCAGTAGAGAGAGTCTATCCCCGCAGAAAGCGCCATTGTTAAGCGTCTCGCCAATCTTATCTCTTGTCGCTGAGGTCAACGGAGACACGTAGGATGAAGGAAGTCGTTATCGGCGCTCTGTCGGACGATGCCGTAGAAATCATAGTGGAGAGCGCACGCAGATCCCCTCTCCGTTGCATGGCCGTTTGCCTCTGCTGCGAGCGCGCCGACCAGCCGATGGACGATGATGGCTGCGGCATCTGCGACATGTGCCTTGGATCGCCGGTTTCGGCCGGGCGTACTCCCGACGGCCTTGAATTCCCGGAGGCCCCGCCCCATCTATCGCTCACCACCCGTAATTGACGACCGCCTGCAGCGACTTTGTCGCGCGTTCGTGGTTGTCCGGGCTCGAAGGGCGCTCCCCGAAAAGGTCGAACGCCCTTCGTTGTTTCGATAGGGGCTGGTATCGCCGGGATGGTGATTGACTTCCCATGCTCCCGCTCCACATCAGTGCCGTCCCTCCGTCTGAGGCGGACGGACAGGGGAGGTCAGCGCAGCCCCCGCTGCATCGAATCTCCCCACCACGTTGACAGCATGCGGGAATTGAAATGCCTCTCATCAGGAAGAATGGCGCGTCGGCGCCGAAGGAACTCGGTCTGTTCTGGCCAATGCAGACGACCGAAGGAACGACAATCGACGTCTTCGTCTATGCCAGTGCGCTGCAATCGTTCGATCCGGCTCCGAACGGCCCGGTCGGATTGCTCAAACAGCATCGGCCGCTCCTCGAGCGGATCGCGAGCGAGAAATACGATCGAGACGGCGTGAACGGAGCCAACATCCTCCACATCACCGACAATGATCTACGAGCTGCAAAAGCAGACGACGGCACGGTGAACGAGGCGGAGTAATGGAGAGGCACGCCCGACGTCGACCGTGTCATCGCCCACGCTTCGGTAGGCATCGGATACCGCGCCACTTTTGGTTCTCATAGCCGCCTCGATTTGCCTGATCACCTTCGCGGCCTCGAGCAGGATCGCTTTCATCTCGTCGTCATAGAGTTGAACCGGCATGTCGCCGGCTCGGATAAGGTCCATCGCCTCAGCGCTTCTTGAAGGCGGGTTGGCTCACCAACAAGCTCCCAGCCTTCCTTGATGGTCACATAGGCGCGGCTGAGCAGCCGAAGCTTCTCGCTTTCGGTGAGGGTGTGCACCTCCTCGGCCGCGGTGGTCAACTCTGCAATGACATCTGCGATCGTCTTCACCGCTCACCTCGATGCGCGGGCACAAAGCACTCTCGTTCGAAAGGTAACGCTCATATTGCACAAGGCAAGTGTGATCGGCCTTCTAGGCCGAGGTCCGCCCGCCGCCGCTATCGATCACTGCATTACTTCATTCCGGGCCAAGGCTTCTCAACCAGAAGCGTAAGGAGGAGGAGACGCAATTGGGCGGCATCCCTTTCCGCTTCGACCGGCCCCCTGCCTGCATCTGGTTTTGAGTTGCGCTATCGGGCTGGTCTGCGACCGCCGTCAAACGATTCCGATCGAACTCTTCCCGAAATGAAGAGAGCGGCCCTCGGCCGCTCTCGCATATTGTGATACCAGTTAGCGTCGATAGCGCAGGCGCTCCTGCTCGATCTCCGCCGGGCCATAGGGATCGAGCGTATCGTCGAAGCGGGTCCAACCCTCTCCGGCATAGGCCGCGCGACGCTCGGTTGGGTCCACCGAGTTCGACTGACGCAGGATCGCCTCGGCTTCCGGGTAAAGGCTCTCGTCCACGCGCGCGGTGACGATCGTACCGCCGCGGCGCACGCCCTCGGCATACACATGGGCATGCTCTTCCGGGACGCCGGAGTCCGTCATGGCGCCGATCAGGCCACCCGCCGCACCGCCGGCAACCGCACCCGCGGCAGCCCCGGCTGTGGTTGCGGCAAGCCAGCCGGCCGCGACCACCGGGCCGACACCCGGAATAGCCATGATGCCGAGCCCGGTCAGAAGACCGCCGACACCACCGACCGCCGCGCCGATGCCGGCGCCCGTGCCTGCACCTTCGGCGGCGTTCGTGTCGTTCGAATAGCGGTCGTCGGCATTGTTCGAGACGAGGCTGATGTCGTCAGAGGGAACACCGCGCGCCTCAAGGGCGCTGATGGCAGCACGCGCATCGGCGTAATCGTCATAAAGTCCGGTCGCTGTCTTTTTCATGGGAGTTTTCCTCTATTCTGGTGTCACTCGGTGACGATGTTGCCCTGATAGTCGAGCGCGACATTGACGGACTTGCCATCCTTGGTGGCCGTCCCGCGCCAGACGCCCTTGTCATCAAGCTTGAGGCCCGTGACTTCGGCATAGCCGGCTTCGACAAGCCGTTCCCTCGCCTGATCCTCAGTGAAGCTGTTGGCGCCTTCGACCGGGGCGGTCGCATTCTTATCGTCAGGCGTTGCGATGGCGGGTGTATCGCCATCGGTGGCCGGCGCCGTGGAGGTCTGCGCGAAGGCAGCAAAGGTCGATGCGCCGACGAAGGCGGCGGCGAGCAAGAGCTTTTTCATGATATCGTCCTTGTTTCAGGGCGTTAGAGACATCACTGAAACGGAACCGGCCGCGTTTGGTTCCTCAAATGCCGAACGCCATCGCGAAAATACACCCTTCGTTTCTGGACTTTTGCAGGCGTTGAATATGCAATCAGCTCTGCACGTTGGCGCTGTCACCGGCGGTGATCGCGTAGGTACCTCCGGAGGCCATGCGCGCCTCGTCGGAGGCGAGGAACACCACCATCGGCGCAACGTCTTCCGGCTGAATCATAGCAACGCCCAGCGGTGACTTTTTCGCCAGGGCGTCAAGCGCTGTCCGCTCGTCTTTGCACTCGTTGCCTGTCGGCTCGCCTCCGTCCACGTCGATGGCCTGGGCATAGCGATCCTCGTGCCGGGTCAGGGCCTGTATCGATCAGGCCGGGGATCAAGGCGTTCACGGTGATGCCGTGTTCGCCGAGATCCATGGCGGTCGATTTCATCAGCCCGATCACGCCCCATTTTGAAGCCGAATAGGCCGCGCCGCTTTTTGTGCCGTGCTGCCCCTGCGTGGACGAGGTCAGGATCATGCGTCCGCCCCACCGCCTGACCATCGCCGGCCCGAAAGCGCGGATGGCGTTTGCCGTGCCGGTGAGGTTAACGTCGATCTGGTCGTGCCAGTCGGCATCGTCCATGTCGAGGATCGGCTTCAACGCCTGGACGCCCGCATTGGCGAAGAGGATGTCGATGCGACCGAATTCTCGCTCGACACGGGCGGCTGCATCGCACAGGCCACCAAACTCCCGCTGCTCCAACCGGCGCATGCCACCACGCCAAAAAATGGTGAGGGCCCGATGTGAATTGGAATCTGGTGGTCCACATCTATGCGGAGCATGGGGTGAGCCAGCGTCGGGCGTGTAAAGTTCGGAAGATTTATCGGATAAGTATAAGATATCGCGGCGTGTGGCGTGACGATGAGGCCATTCGGCATGCGATTTGGCAGGTTGCGTCGAAGCGCCGCCGTTTCGGTTAGGGGTGCATCCACCTCATGCTGAACGGACATGGGATTGTCATTAACATGAAGAAGCTTCGGCGTCTCTATCGTAAGGAGAAACTGACGGTGCGCATGCGCGGCGGTCGAAGCGTGCTTTTGCACCAAGGCATCGGCTAGCTTTGCCGTTACGCACACCGAGCGCTGGAGCTGAAATTCATCAGCGATGCCTTCAAGGATAGTTTCCGCTTCCGTCTTCTTGCTGTCGTTGACGACTTCGTCCGCGAATGATTGTGCCTTGTCGCCGACACGTCCCTGTCGGGCAGGCGGCTCTTCCGCGAGCCGCTCAGCCGCGTTGCCGGATAGGTGCCGAAGGTGATTGTCTCTACACCCGCTAAGATGCTTCATGGTCATTCTCAAGCGGTCAGGAAACTCACGTTTACTGGCATTACTCGCCGCGATCACGACATGGAGGGAGTTTACAGCAGGAACAGACCGGACTCTTTACTGGGCAACGCCACAGCCGGCGGATTTGCAATGGCTAGGCTCAAAAGGCCGCATAAGGCCAGATTAAACCTAAGTTCTCCCGAAAGCTGGACGCACGGTAGCGCCCAGATCACATGCCTTTGGCCTGCAGGGAAAATTACTGCAACTTGTAGCGGGCTAGAGGCGTTATTCAACGACCAAGACTGAGTGGAGTGGAACGTTAGTGGAACAAGCTGTTCAAATTTTTGATTGGGAGCGACTGCTAGTCGGAGATGAGCCACCTCTGTTTTTCCTAGAAATACTCTTTCGTACCCTGTTCGTTTACATTTACACAATGATCCTCCTGCGGTGGCTCGGAAGTCGCACAATCGGTCAACTCTCTAGTATCGAATTTCTTCTCGTCATTGCTTTGGGGTCGGCGGTTGGCGATGCGATGTTTTACCCTGACGTGCCTCTACTCCACGCTTTGGCGGTGATTACGATTGTAGTTTTCGCAAACAAGGGATTGGATTTGCTGGTTTCAAAGAGCAGACGCGCGGAGGTCGCCGTCGACGGCAAACCACTAGAGGCAATACGTGACGGTACGATCAATCGAAGCTTTCTCGAGGGAGTAGGAATGACGAACCTCGAGCTTTTTCAACAATTACGAGCTAATGGCGTCGAGGATCTCGGACAGGTTAGACGCGCATATTTAGAAACGAATGGCACTCTCAGCGTCTTCAAAACCACTGCGGATTGGCGGGCGGATCGACAACGGGAGCAGCAGACGACGGGCCGAGGCATATTCGTTCCGCTGTCTTTCCGTCCAGGTGAAGCATTCCAATTCGATTGGAGTGAGGACTATGCCGTCATCGGCGGCGAGCGCACAAAGTTGCAGGTCGCGCATATCAAGCTATCGCACAGTCGCGCATTTCTGGTCAGAGCCTACCTGCTACAGACGCACGAGATGCTGTTCGATGCCCACTGGCACGGGTTCCGCGTGTTCGGCGGCGTGCCTGCTCGCGGCATCTACGACAATATGAAGACCGCGGTCGATCGCGTCGGCCGGGGCAAGGAGCGACAGATCAACATCCGGTTCCTTGCGATGACGAACCACTACGTCTTTGCACCTGAGTTCTGCAATCCCGCCGCAGGCTGGGAGAAGGGACAGGTCGAGAAGAACGTTCAGGATGCTCGACCACGCCTGTGGCAACAGATGCCGGACTTCCCGGATTTGGCAGCGTTGAATCTGTGGCTGGAGCAGCATTGCCAAGACCTGTGGCAGGAGACACCGCACGGGAGCCTGCCCGGTTCGATCGCGGATGTTTGGGGTGATGAACAGCCTGCTTTAATGGCATTGCCCGCCATGTTTGACGGTTTCGTCGAGCAGAGCAAGCGCGTCTCGCCGACATGCCTGATCACTTTCGAGCGGAACCGTTACAGTGTGCCAGCATCATTTGCGAACCGGCCTGTCAGTCTGCGGATTTATCCAGAGCGGCTGGTCGTTGCAGCCGAGGGCAATATCCTCTGCGAACATCCGCGGATCATAGAACGCAGCCACGACAAACCGCCACGAACGATTTACGACTGGCGGCATTACCTCACCGTCATCCAACGCAAGCCCGGCGCTTTACGCAATGGTGCGCCTTTCCTGGAATTGCCACTGGCCTTTCGACAACTGCAGGACCAGATGCTTCGCCGCCTTGGCGGTGATCGGGAGATGGCCGACATCCTCGCTCTGGTGCTTCATCACGACGAACAGGTTGTCGTCAGGGCTGTGGAGTTGGCTCTGGATCAAGGTGTCGCGACCAAGACGCATGTGCTGAACCTGCTGCATCGGTTGATTGACGGCAAAACCACTGACGGTCCTGACATAGACACGCCACAGGCGCTGACCTTGCTGCGTGAACCCAAGGCCAATGTGGAACGCTACGATGGTTTGCGGGTCCGGATCGTGGGAGGTCGCCATGCGTCATGATCCAGCCAGCGCCGCCGTCGTCATCATGCTGCGTAGCCTGAAGATGTACGGCATGGCCCAAGCGGTCACCGACCTGATCGAGCAAGGAGCACCAGCCTTCGATGCGGCCGTGCCGATCCTGTCTCAATTGCTTAAAGCCGAGATGGCTGAGCGCGAGGTCCGGTCGATTGCCTATCATATGAAGGCAGCGCGCTTTCCTGCCTATAAGGACACCTCTGGCTACGACTTCGCCGCCAGCGAAATCAACGAGGCGACGGTGCGCCAGTTGCATCGATGCGAGTTTATGGACGGAGCGCAGAACATTGTCCTCGTCGGTGGGCCGGGTACAGGCAAAACACACGTCGCGACCGCTATCGGCGTTCAGGCTATCGAGCATCATCGCCGAAAAGTCCGCTTCTTCTCGACCATCGAATTGGTCAATGCGCTCGAGCAGGAGAAGGCAAAGGGCAAGGCAGGCCAGATCGCCGAGACGCTGGTCCGTCTCGATCTGCTGATCCTTGATGAACTCGGATACCTTCCGTTCAGTGCTTCCGGCGGAGCGCTGCTATTCCACCTGCTGAGCAAGCTCTATGAGCGCACCAGTGTCGTCATCACCACCAACCTCAGCTTCAGCGAATGGGCCACCGTCTTCGGCGACGCCAAGATGACGACAGCTTTGCTCGATCGCCTGACCCACCGTTGCCACATCCTGGAAACGGGAAACGACAGCTTCCGCTTCAAGGCAAGCTCGGCCGCAGCAGCACAGAAGAGAGGAGAAAAGGCCAATCCCTTGACCAAAGCCTGATCAGAAAACCATACTTAGAGGTGGCTCACTTCTCGGTGGAAAAACCGGCTCAGTTCTGCGCGGAAACCAACAAAATGCGGCTCTGTAGAGAGCGCGAATGGCGCGGTAATTCACCTCAAGCTCGAGGCTGTAGAAATCTGTACGTCGAGTGGATTAAACCTGCTCAAGGCGCATCATCGGAGCCGATTAGGCCACCTTCGCCTTCCGGAAATGCCCAGATGCAGGATACTGAAAAAGCCGGTCATCATAAAAGCCATCATGCCGGAAATGAAAAACTGAGCAATTATGACTGTTTTGGGATCGTTCATGGTTGTCTCCACAGGTTCATGGTGGAGCAGGCGCGCAGCCGGACACCACCCTTCGCAAGGTTGATGCCGTGGGTTCGCATTGGCGACTTTCCTGCTTTCGCAGGGGCTGGAAATAACCACACCAGCCTGAAACTTTTCGACGGCCCCATTTAACCAAGCTCGCGAGACAGTCAACCCCATGCGGGCCAGTCAGATGTAAACTATGTGTCGCGGGCTGTCTTCCACCGGTACCTTTGCAGGGGACGCTCGTCTTAGCCGAGATGTGTCGTTACACTCACGGGAGTGGATTCGCCTCGGGACATGGCCGGGTGTGCGTTTCACAGCTGAAGTTCGACCCCGCGGTCACGTCCGGACTGCCTTGTGTTCTACCGAGACTTCTCATGACTTGCCCGTCCTCTCAGTCGCCTGATAAGGCGAAGACAAACCCATCTTTCCCTCTGGCTTTTGCTTCATAAAGCAATTTATCCGCGCCAGATACCAGCTGTTCAAGGTTCGCGCCTGCGTTACGCCACAAGCCTCCCACACTCGCGCGAACCTCAACGCAACTTTGATTCAAACGAACCGGAGCCCGCATTTTCGCTACCACGCGCTCCGCGACTGCTTTCCCGGCGTCATCCGTTCCTTCAACGACCAGGACGAATTCGTCTCCGCCGGTCCGACAGACAAGATCGGCGCCCCTTACACAGGACAATAGTCGTCTCGCCGTCTCCACAAGGACCGCATCTCCAGCAGAGTGACCGTGAAGGTCATTGATCTGCTTGAATCCGTCCAGGTCGACGACGAGCACCGAGTATCCGTGTGCCGCGGTCAGTTTCGAAAAGCTCGCTGTCAGCCCCCGCCTGTTAAGCAATCCCGTAAGCGCGTCTCGCTGGGACGTACGCTCAAGATCGACAAAGCGATTGTGCTCCTCAGTGAAATCGATAGCCATTCCGACGATCCTGAACGGCGCGCCGTTCCCATCACGAAGAAGTCGACGGTCGCACCTCATCCATCGCTCTCCTGCGACGGTCTCCAGTCTGTATTCGGCGACGGCCTGATCTACATCGCCAGCGAGGAGGGGCGTGAGGTCGGCACTTGCACCATCATCGACGTTGATGCGTTTTAAGTAATTCTCGAGATCTAAACGTGCCGCCGTAGGGCCCGCGATAAATTGCGCGAGCCTTTCCGAGGTTTCGAATTTTCGAGTACCGACGTCCATATACCAAAAGCCACCGCGGACGGCTTCCAGTGCAAGCTCAAGCTGTGCTGCGCGCTCGGCGAGCTGTCGCTCATACTCTTTGTGATGCGTGATATTCTGGATTTGAGAGATCAGCCGGATGACATCGCCCGCCTCGTCCCGCATGGCGGCAATGTGAATGAGGACGTGCACCAACTCACCGTCTGGGCGAACGTAGCGTTTTTCGACCGAATAGCCATCCCTTCTCCCATCAAGCACATCCTGGAAAAGAATAAGATCAGCTTCGAGATCTTCCGAGTGGGTGAACTGCGCAAAAGACATTCCCGTCACTTCGTCAAGCGGCCGGCCAACCAGTGCAGCGAATGCCGCATTTCCTCGGATAATGCAGGCACTAGTATCCACAAGGGCAATTCCGATCGGTGCGTGATCGAATGCGAAATCGAACAGCGCCATTCTGGCTTCCGGCGTTTCGAATTGAAGTTGTGGGTCGTCGTTTTCCATATCTCAGCATCGAACGCAGTGGATCAAGCGGTCGCTTTCATCCTTCTCAAAGGCATATGGCGCGTTTATGCCGACGAACAAGTCGAAGTGCTGGCATGGCTAACGGCACGTTGCGCCTTAACTTCAATTACGTTCATCTAAAGAGAGCAGCGAGCATACTCGGACCCGAGCGGAAAACCTGCCATTCGTCAATTTCATAGCGATTTTGCTCCGCGCCAGGATTTTTTTTCACCGCTCAGTCTTGAATTCGAGGAACGTCGTGTAAGTTCCCAAGGAAGAAATTTGCGGCGCGCTATAGCATGGGGAGACGTCGAAGATGGGTCAACTCACGACGGGGGAGCGGGATTTCGGTGCGATCATCCTGATCGTCCTTGCGATCATCGGTATCGCGATGGCGGCAGCAGGTCGCGCCGATGTCCTCGGCATTCACGGCGCAATGGTCCTCCTCTACAGTCTAGCACTGCTTTTCGTTCTCTTCTCCGGTGCGTTTGGGACGCCGCCAAGCCCCGCCCGCCTCACCCGCTACTATGATGATCCGATCAAGATCGGCGTCGGGCTGACGCTGTTCTGGGCGATCTTCGGCATGTTCATCGGCGTATGGGCTGCAGCGCAGCTCGCCTGGCCGAGTCTCAATTTCGATACGTCTTGGGCGAGCTTTGGCCGCATCCGCCCGGCGCACACGTCCGGCGTCATTTTCGGGTTCGGCGGCAATGCGCTGATCACCACCTCGTTCCATGTCGTGCAGCGCACCTCGCGCGCCCGCCTTGCCGACCAGCTTTCGCCCTGGATCGTGCTGTTCGGCTTCAACCTTTTCTGTCTCATCGCGATTTCCGGTTATTTTCTCGGTGTCACCCAGTCCAAGGAATATGCCGAGGCCGAATGGTATGCCGATATCTGGCTGGTCATCGTCTGGGTGACCTATTTCGTGCTCTACGTGCGCACGCTTGCCCGGCGCAAAGAGCCGCACATCTATGTGGCCAATTGGTACTACATGGCCTTCATCCTCGTCGTGGCCATCCTGCACATCGTCAACAACCTCGCAGTTCCCCTCTCCTTCGCCCACGCCAAGAGTTATACGGTCTGGGCGGGCGTGCAGGATTCAATGGTGCAATGGTGGTACGGGCATAACGCCGTCGCCTTCTTCCTCACCGCCGGCTTCCTGGCCATGCTCTACTACTACCTGCCCAAGCGCGCGGAGCGGCCGATCTTCTCCTACCGGCTGTCGATCCTCAGCTTCTGGGGCATTACCTTCTTCTATATGTGGGCGGGCTCTCACCACCTGCACTACACCGCCCTGCCCCACTGGGTGCAGAACCTCGGCATGACCTTCTCCGTGATGCTGCTCGTGCCCTCCTGGGCGTCTGCCGGCAACGCGCTGCTCACCCTCAACGGCGCCTGGCACAAGGTGCGCGACGACGCGACCCTTCGTTTTATGATGATGGCAGCGTTCTTTTACGGACTTTCCACTTTCGAAGGCTCCTTCATGGCTATTCGTCCGGTCAACGCCCTATCTCACTATACGGATTGGACGGTGGGCCACGTCCACGCCGGCGCGCTGGGGTGGGTGGCAATGATCACCTTCGGCTCGCTCTATACGCTGGTTCCCGCAGTCTGGAAGCGCGAGCGGATGTATTCGGCGGTTCTGGTCGAGGTGCACTTCTGGCTCGCGCTAGCAGGAACGCTCATCTACGTCTTCGCGATGTGGAACTCCGGCATCATCCAGGGCCTTATGTGGCGCACCTATTCCCCTGACAACGCGCTCGTCTATTCGTTTGTGGATACGCTGCTGGCGATGTATCCCTACTATATCGCGCGCGCCTTCGGCGGTCTTCTCTTCCTCATGGGAGCGATCGTCGCGGCCTATAACATCTGGATGACCGTGCGCAGCCCCGCCGCCGCCATGCTCGCTCTCGACGAGGACATGCCCGTCGGCGAGCGCCCGGTCGACGGTGCAACCCCCACGCCTGCGGAGTAGCCGATGCCGGAACTGATGCACAGGAAACTGGAACGCTCCGCAACGGGCTTCATGCTTGCTATCATCGCCGCTGCGAGCGTCGGTGGCATCGTCGAGATCGCCCCGCTCTTCACCATCGACGATACGGTCGAGACAGTTTCGGACATGCGGCTCTATACGCCACTGGAACTGGCCGGGCGGGATATCTACGTGCGCGAGGGCTGTTACGCTTGCCATTCGCAGATGATCCGCACCCTGCGCGACGAGGTGGAGCGTTACGGACCCTATTCGCTGGCCGTCGAATCCCAGTACGACCATCCGATGCTGTGGGGATCGAAGCGCACCGGCCCGGACCTTGCCCGCATCGGCGGCAAATATTCGGATTTCTGGCACGTCGCCCATCTGAACAATCCGCGCGACGTTGTGCCGGAATCCAACATGCCCTCCTACCGCTGGCTGGGAACGACGCCGCTGAAGCTCGCCGATCTGCCGCTCGCGCTTCGCGCGCAGCGCGCCGTGGGCGTGCCCTATACCGACGAGATGATCGAGAACGCCGCGCGCGACGCCTATGGTCAGGCCATACCCGACAGCGAACAGTCGTCAGGCGTGACGGAGCGATACGGCGAGGCGACGCAGGTCTCGGCCTTCGATGGCGTGACGACCAACGTGACGGAGATGGACGCGCTCGTCGCCTATCTCCAGGTGCTCGGCCAACTCACCCGCGCGGCTTACGAGAACACTGCCGCGCCCGAACAGATGCCGAACCCGGACAATTGAGGTGACGAGATGGCGTTGACCCATGAGACACTACTCGAAGGCTCGAAGATGTGGGGCCTTTTCTATTTAATGGGCTTTTCGATCTGCGTGCTGATCTACACCTTCCTGCCCTCCAACCGGGAGCGCTTTGAACGGGCTGAGCGGGATATCTTCGACGAGGACGATGCCCCATGGAAGTAAAAGAGGTCGACCCCGTCAGCGGCCGCAAGACGACGGGCCATATCTGGAACGGCATCCGGGAACTCGACACACCCATTCCGCGCGGCGTGCTGCTCTTCCTGATCGTCACGCACATCTTTGCCGTGCTCTGGTGGGTGCTGATGCCCACTTGGCCGCTCGGCAGGACCTACACCAAGGGCGTTCTCGGCGAGAACCAGAAGACCACCGTAGAAGCCTCGATCAAGGAGGGTGCCGGCGCGCGGACGCCCTGGACCTCGCGAATCGAGAGCCTGTCCTTTGACGAGGTCCGCGCCGACGAGCGGCTGATGGAGACGGTACGCGCCAACGGCCACCAGCTCTTCGGCGACAATTGCGCCGCCTGCCACGGCCGCGACGGCAAGGGCCGCGAGAACTATCCCGACCTCACCGACGACGACTGGATCTGGGGCGGCGGGCCGGAGGCGATCGCGCAGACGCTGACGGTGGGCGTCAATTCCCGCCATGCGGAAAGCCGCGTCGGCGAGATGCCGGCTTTCGGGCGCGACGAGATGCTCGATGCCACGCAGGTGTTGGACGTCGCCACCTATGTCAGCTCACTGAGCGATTCCACCGTTTCCACCGCCGGGAACGTCGAGCAGATTGACCGCGGGCGCGAGGTCTTCCAGACGACGTGCATCGCCTGCCACGGCGAGGATGCCAAGGGCAATCCGGAGCTGGGCGCGCCCAACCTCACGGACAACAGGTGGATCTATGGCGGCAGCCTGCAGCGCATCATCGCGACCATCCACGGCGGCCGGCAGGGCCACATGCCGACCTGGGACGAGCGGCTGGCGCCGGTCGAGATCAAGGTTCTGGCGCTCTATGTCGACGACCTTGGAAAGAGGGCGCCATAGATGACGAATGCTGCGCCCGCCCCCGCACGACGGCTTCACCTCCTCTGGATTTTGGCAGCGGCGGCGATAGCCGTATTCGTGGGCGCCAATGCTCATCTCGTCTACGTCGCCGTCTCCAGCGAGCCGGGCTGCGTGGCGCATCTGAAGGACAAGAGCGGAGCGCCGGGCGGATATCGCGCGGCCAAGTCCGCATGCTGAGGGGGAGACGGTGAGATGGTCGCAAGACAGCAGACACCCGAACTCGTATCCGAGGTTTCGGATATCGAGGAGACGCGCAACGAGCGCTGGAAGCGCCACCTTTCCGCGCGGGCGCCCGTGCAATGGCTCGCCAGCGGCTGGCGCGACCTGTGGACGAACCCCATGCCGAGCCTCCTCTACGGTCTCGCGGTCTTCCTCGCCTCGATCGTCTTCATCGTCTACATGTTCGATACCGGACGGGACTATTTCCTGTTCCCGGCGCTGGCGGGCTTCCTGATCGTCGGCCCGCTGGTCGCCGCCGGCCTCTATCTCAAGAGCCGCGATCTGGAGGCAGGGGTGCGGCCGACGCTGCGCTCCATGCTCGCCGTGCAGCCGATGGCGGGCGCGCAGGTATTTTTTACCGGCATGCTGCTGGCCATGCTGATGCTCCTGTGGATGCGCGCGGCCGTCCTCGTCTATGCGCTGTTCTTCGGCGTGCGCCCCTTCCCCGGGCTCGACCACATCGCCGGCATGCTCTTCACCACGCCGACCGGCTGGGCCATGCTGGTGGTCGGCAGCCTGATCGGCGCGCTCTTTGCCGGCTTCGCCTTCGCCGTCAGCGTCTTTTCCATTCCCATGCTGCTCGACCGGCACGTCGACGCCTTGACTGCTATGGGCGTCAGCACGGCACTGGTGTGGAACAATCTCACCCCGATGTTGACCTGGGGTGCCATCGTGCTCGGTCTGTTCCTCCTCTCGGTCGCGACCGGGCTTCTCGGCCTGATCGTGGTCTTCCCCTGGCTCGGGCACGCCACCTGGCACGCCTATAAAGAGATACGGTAGCGGCCATGTCCTGCTGTTCGGCCGAGATCGGACTGGATATCTCGCTGTCGCGCACCGGCTGCTCCGCCGACGAACTTGCGATTGCCAGCAGGGATTTGGGCAACGGGCTGCGGCAGAGTGTGCTCTCAATTCCCACCATGCATTGCGCTGCCTGCATTGGGGCGGTGGAAGCCGCTCTTGTCGGGGTGCCAGGCGTGGAACGCGCACGCGCCAACCTCTCGCTGCGCCGTGTCACGATCGACTGGAGGCGAGATAGGCAGCACGCACCGGATCTTCTTGGCGCACTGGCGGCCATCGGATACCAGGCCGACCTTCCCACAGTTGAGATCGATGGCGACGATAAGGTGCTCGCCGAACTGGTGCGTGCGCTTGCGGTCGCCGGCTTCTGCTCGATGAATATCATGCTTTTGTCCGTTTCCGTCTGGGCGGGCGCGGACGCGGCGACACGGCAGACGTTCCATGCAGTCTCGGCTCTGCTCGCACTGCCGGCGGTTTTCTATGCCGGCGCCGGTTTCTACCGCTCCGCCTGGCGGGCGCTCTCCCATGGCCGCACCAATATGGACGTGCCGATCTCCGTCGGCATCCTCCTCACCTTCGCGCTCAGCCTCTACGACACCGTGACCGACGCTCCCCATGCCTATTTCGAAGCCGCAACGTCGCTGATCTTCGTCCTCCTCATCGGCCGGGTGCTCGATCATGCGATGCGGCGGAAGGCGCGCTCCGCCGTCGCCGCCCTGACGCGGCTGATCCCGCGCGGGGCGAGCGTGCTGCAAGTCGACGGCGGGCTGGACTATGTGGAACTGGGCGAAGTCGAGGCCGGAATGCGCCTCGCCATCGCCGCCGGCGAGCGTGTGCCGACCGACGGCGTTGTTGAGGACGGCCGCGCCGAGCTCGACGCCGCCCTCATCACCGGCGAGAGCCATTGGCGCAGCGTCCGCGCCGGAGAGAGCGTGCGCGCGGGCGAACTGAACCTCGCCAACCCCTTCGTACTGCGCGCCACCGCCGCGCCGGCAGATTCCACGGTCGCCGAGATGACGCGACTGATCGAGGCGGCCGAGAACGGCCGCTCGCGCTTCCGCCGGCTCGCCGACCGCGCGGCGGGCCTTTACGCTCCAATCGTCCACAGCCTCGCCGCCCTCGCCTTCGTCGCCTGGTTCCTTGCGACCGGCAATCTGCACGCTGCCCTCACCGTCGCGGTCACCGTCCTCATTATCACCTGCCCCTGCGCGCTAGGGCTCGCCGTCCCCATGGTCCAGGTCGTGCTCGCCCGCCGCCTCTTCGAGCGCGGTGTGATGGCGACCGACGGCTCCGCCTTCGAACGCCTGCGCAAGATCGACACCGTCGTCTTCGACAAGACGGGAACGCTGACGACCGGGATGCCGCGGTTGGCCACCCTCGCCGCGATCGCTCCAGACGCGCTCGGGCTCGCCGCCGCGCTGGCGCGCAGCTCCAGTCATCCGATGGCCCACGCGATTGCCGCCGCCGCTAACTCCACGGACGCTCGGCCCGCCTTCGCCGATATCCGGGAAGAGGCGGCGGTGGGGCTGGAAGGCCGCCTTGGAGACGATCTTTACCGGCTTGGCCGAGCGGAATGGGCGCTGTCGGCACAGGATATGTCGGCAACGACGGTGCTTTCGAAGAACGGAGAGGCTGTTGCGCATTTCCACTTCAGCGAAGATATCCGCCTCGGCGCAAGAGACCTTGTCCGCACGCTCAAGAACCGGGGCCTCGACGTGATCCTCCTTTCCGGCGATAGTCGGCAAGCTGTCGAGACGGTCGCTGGCGCACTGGGCATCGCCGACCGGCGCGCTCGGCTCCTGCCGGCAGAGAAGGTTCAAGCCGTAAAGGATCTGCAGGCGGCTGGGCGGCGGGTTTTAATGATCGGCGACGGAATCAATGACGCACCGGCATTACGAGCCGCGGACGCATCCATGGCGCCGACGTCCGCGAGTGACGTCGGCCGTAGCGCGGCGGATTTGGTTTTTCTAGGTAACGATCTTGGCGTGGTAATGGATGTGTTTGACAACGTGGAGAAAGCGAACGGACTCATTCGGCAGAATTTTGCGCTCGCCGCCTTTTATAACCTCGCGAGCCTGCCGATTGCGCTCAGCGGCCATGTGACGCCGCTCATCGCAGCCCTTGCGATGTCCTCGTCTTCCCTCATTGTGGTCGCCAATGCGCTGCGCCTCGCACGCACCCCGGAATCTAGCGCGGCGATAGCTACACTGACCGCGGAGGCGAGCGCATGGCGGCCATGAGCGTTCTCGTTCCGCTTTCGATCATCATGGGTATCGGTGGACTGCTCGCGTTCCTGTGGTCTCTGCGTACCCGTCAATATGAGGATCTGGATGGAGCGGCCGTCAGGATTCTGCTCGACAGCGACGATGACGATGCAACTGACCCGCGGCAACCTGTGACAAAGGATGGAGGACAAGATGGCAAACGAAGACCGTCCTGAGCTTGAAGAGAGCAACGAGCACATTGTCGTTGATCCGTCTGATGCCGTAACCGGTCTAGGTTTTGTGCTCGGCGTAGTCGGTGCGGCAGTGGGTGTTATAGCCGCTATCGTCGTGTCACCCCAAATCCATGCCGCGACGCTACTTCACTGCGTGATTGGCGGCCTTGCGGGTGGTTCGGCTGGCATTGTGACGGGGGGCATGATTGGAGCAGTCTTCTCCGTAGCGCGCGGAACGCCGCGATGAAGCGCTTTTGAGCTTCTACATTGATCGTGCTTGCCAAATATCTGAACCGCGCCGGGTTTGCCGGAGGCCATTTCATTTAAGTTAAGCGGCCACGGCCGGTGCGTCCAGCATGGCGTAATATCGTTCTTCGGCTTCGGCTGGCGGTATGTTGCCGATGGGCTCCAGAAGGCGGCGGTTATTGAACCAGTCGACCCATTCCAAAGTGGCGAACTCCACGGCTTCGAAGGTTCGCCACGGTCCTCGCCGATGGATGACTGAATAGCCCCTAGATTTGTAGACGCCTTCTTTCCTAATTTTGAGGCAGGAAGAGCATCATGAGCAAAACGAATTTCACCGAAGAATTTAAGCGCGACGCTGTTCGCCAGATCACCGAGCGAGGTTATCCGGTTGCGGAGGTTTCGCAGCGCCTCGGCGTGAGCCAACATTCCCTGTATGAATGGAAGAAGAAGTTTGCTGCGTCGAACGCCAAAGGCGACGACCAGGCCGAGGAGATGAGGCGGCTGAAGAAGGAACTGGCTCGCGTTACCGAGGAGCGAGACATCCTAAAAAAAGCAGCCGCGTATTTCGCCAGGGATGCAAAGTGAAGTACGCGTTTATTGCTTTGCATCGCTTGCAGTTTTCGGTGCGGACGATGTGCCGCCTTTTGCGGGTTCATCCCAGTGGATTTTACGCCTGGCTGAAGGACCCGCTGAGCAGGCGAGCCAGCGAGGACAGGCGGCAGACCGATTTGCTCCTGAAGGCATGGGAAGAGAGCGGCAAGGTCTACGGTTATCCATTGGCCGACAGGCGATTGCAACGCAATCACCGAGAGGCGCAAGCTGCACGACGATCTTCTCGATCAGGGAGAGATGTGCTGCCCGAACCGGGTCGCGCGTCTGACGCGTCTCGCCGGGACTAAGGCGCAGATCGGCTACAAACGCCGTCCCGGCATCTATGGCGGCAGGCCTGCCGTCGCTATCGACAACACACTCGACCGGCAATTTGACGTCGCGGCTCCGGACAAGGCCTGGGTCACGGACATCACCTACATCCGAACCTGCGAGGGCTTCGCTTACCTTGCGGTCGTCATCGACCTTTATTCGCGCAGGGTCATCGGCTGGGCTATGCAGAGCCGACAGACTACGGACGTCGTATTGCAGGCTCTGCTCATGGCGGTGTGGCGACGTAAACCGAAGGACAAGGTGCTGATTCATTCGGATCAGGGTTCGCAGTTCACCAGCATGGACTGGGCCTCGTTCCTCAGGCACCACAATCTGGTTCACTCGATGAGCCGACGCGGCAACTGCCATGACAATGCGGTGGTCGAAAGCTTCTTCAATCTTCTGAAGCGCGAGAGGATACGTCGCAGGGTCTACCGTTCACGCGATGAAGCTCGTCAGGATGTGTTCGACTACATCGAGATGTTCTACAACCCGAAACGCAAGCACGTCAGAAACGGAATGCTGTCGCCCGTCGAGTTCGAGAAGCAGCAGAAAATCTAACCCGGGGGTGTCTACGAAACTCGGGGCTATTCAGACCTCGGCCTTGTAAAGACCATTGATCGTTTCGGCGAGAGCGTTGTCATAGCTGTCGCCGACACTTCCGACAGACGGCTCGATGCCCGCTTCCGCTAGCCGTTCGGAATAGCGAATGGACACATATTGCGATCCGCGGTCGCCAGTCTTTGAGACGCCCGAACATGATCTCGATCCGGTTGCGCCGTTTGTAGCGGCGTTTGTCGTATTTGATGGTCTTCTTGCGGGATTTTCGACCTGGAATGCAGGGAGTGATCCCCTTCGCCTGTAAAGCGTCACGATACCAGTCGGCATCATAGCCACGGTCGGCCAGCAACCATTTGGCCTTGGGAAGTTCATCAAGCAAGGCGGCAGCACCGGTGTAATCGCTGACCTGGCCTGCCGTTATGAAGAAGCTGATCGGGCGACCACTCGCATCCGTTACGGCATGAAGCTTGGTGTTCATGCCGCCTTTCGTGCGTCCAATCAGGCGGCCCGCGCCCCCTTTTTTACCCGCAAGCTGGAAGCCGTGCGGTGGGCCTTGAGATAGGTCGCATCGATCATGATGGTCTTGTGCTCTGCGGCTTCAGGCACGGCCAGACCTTCCATCATCTGGATAAATACGCCCTTGTCGCCCCAGCGTTTCCAGCGGTTATAAAGCGTCTTCGCCGGGCCATATTCCTTCGGCGCATCACGCCAACGCAGCCCGTTGCGGTTGACGAAGATGATGCCGCTCAGAACGCGTCGATCATCAACGCGCTGGCGGCCATGGCTCTTGGGGAAATAGGGCTGAAGACGAGCCATTTGCTCGTCCGTCAGCCAAAACAAATTACTCATCAGTCGGGCTCCTATACGCCCATCTGAATCACAGCCGTCAGTTCAAATCAATGGGTCCTGACCCTAAGGACACACCTGCCATTCCCCCAAAGTTAGGGGCAACAAACAGCATAAGTAGCCACCCTTGCGGCAATTCGATCATGGTATCGGTTCAATGCTTTTACTTCCTGCGTCGGTTGCTCAGACGATCTAGAAGCGTTGCAAAGTGGCACCAGCAATTGCAGGTCCTCCAGGTAGTCAACAGTTTGATTTACGAACCCGTTATCAAGAATATAGTCACCCTAGCCGAGTGCTGTTTGCTGAAATGAAGGCCTCTGCCGAAAGTCCTCGTACCAGTGGTGCAGTCTTTGCCGCCCCTCGTCCCATCCGTCGGCCGGAAAGCGAAAGTCGAGGTAACTGAGAGCCGATGCGATCGATATGGTTCCGATGCTGACGCCGCTCACCTGGGATACGTCTTGGTCCAAGTGATCGAGAACCTGGCTGATCGTGCGCCGGTGCAAGGCAATTCTGTCGGGGGATTGCCGCTGCAGCGGCCGGGCCGTCTCTTGGCGTAGAGGCGTGGCGGCGTCCATGAGGCCGTCTCCCAACGCTTGGAGGCGAAGGACTGCCCAACGCGAAGCACCTTCTCGCGGCAGCAATGCCGATCCGCCTTCGACGTCCAGATACTCGCAGATCACTGGGCTGTCGAAAAGGACGCGCCCGTCATCGAGCTCGAGCGCTGGTACTCGGTTGATCGGGTTGACCGCCCCGAAGTCCGTGTCCGATGCAAAGGGATTGATCGGAGTCTCTTCGAGTTGGACGTTCAGCTCGCGAGCGACAACTCGCACCTTTCGGGCGTAGGGTGATGTCGGAGAATAAAAGAGCCTCATGAAAGTTCTTCACCTCATCTTGGGGGAGCATGTACCGCCGTAAGCACCCTACCGATCCGAAGTCGGATGCGTATTCCTGGCCGCGGCGGGCAGATATGCTTTTTCAGCGGCGTCGATCGCAATGGTCACGGCCGTCCGATAGGATTGATCGTCGGCGAGTTCCGGGGTGTATTGGCGGACAGTGTATAGGCCCAGCAATGCAAGGTAGATCCCTCGCGACAACTGCTCAGCCACCGGCTCCGGCGCCCCCAGTAATTTGAGCTCCTCGGTAACGTGCCTTAAACGCAATTCATCCACTTCTCGCACCGCCGCCCGCGGAAGGGGATCCTGACCGGCCCATGCCCGAAGGGCGCACTCGGTCTTTGCGACGTCAAGAGATCCTGCGTTTGGCTCTATTGCCAGTTCCGCAAGTGCCATCAGGCGCGCTCGTGGATCGTCCAAATGGCGGGCTTGCTCTATGAGTCCGGTTGTGAAGTCTCGCTTCCAGAAGTCGATGATTGCCTCAAAGAGCTCCACACGATCCCTGAACCGCCAGTAAAATGGGCCCTTGCTCACGCCGAGAGACGCGGCGAGGCGTTCCACCTTTACTGCCTCAATCCCACCGATCGCCAATGCGGACAATCCTGCTGCGACCCAATCCGCCTTTGAGGGACCATCTTGCCTGCCTGGCATCTACCACCCTTTTTCGCTTCCAACTCTGACACAAGTTCTATACGCTCCCGTATAGACTGTAAATGCCGGAGGCGATATACGGAGGCGTATAGAACCGGAGGTGATGAAAATGCGGTCAAATTCGACGATGGCTATGAGCGACGGATCAGCAAAGCGAGGGAGGCTTTTCCTCGCCGGCGCTTCAGGCGCTATTGGTACTCGGGTTATTCCCCTGCTGCTGTCCGGCGGATGGCACATCATGGGGATGACGCGCTCGCAAGAGCGGGCCGATGCGATGCGAAGCAAGGGCTTGGACGCGGTCGTGGCCGATGCGTTCGATGGTAAGACCGTTAACGACTTGATCGTTGGCTTTCAACCAGACGTCCTCATGCACCAGCTCACCGACTTGCCGCGCGATCTGGCGAAGTTGGATGAGGCGGCCCTCGAAAGGAATGCAAAGGTGCGAAAACTAGGCACGCACAACTTGGTTGAGGCTGCGAAAAATGCCGGAGTGAAGCGCCTTGTAGTTCAAAGCATAGCGTTTGACTATGTCCCAGAAACACCCCGTCCGCATAAGGAGGGCCACCAGTTGGCGGGGCGTCTTCCTGGCGCCTCAGCAACCTCAGACGGCGTCGTAAGTTTGGAGGACCAGGTCTCCTCCTCAGGGATTCCCTTCGCAATTCTCCGATATGGAAGGCTTTACGGACCGGGCACGGGTTCTGACCGACCCTGGGGCCCCGCGGGAATTCACATAGATGCTGCGGCGCTGGCGACGGCGCTAGCCGCGCGAAGCGACCTCTCAGGCATCTTCAACATCACAGAAAGCGATGGTGAGGTGGATAGCAGTCGCGCGCGTCAATTGCTCGATTGGAATGCCGACTGGAGAACGGCGTAAGTGACGTTCCAGCACCTGCTGATGGCAGCTTCCATCGCGCTCGTTCTCAGTGGCCGCGCCGCCGCCGAGCAAGATCTTGCCGATACAGACAAAGTGGCGATCGGAAACTGGTTCTGTATGTGGAGATCAGCGACTGACCTCGGAGCGGAGCACCAACTCCGAGTGGCGAGGTGGAGCCTCTTCGTGGCAGAGCACGGCATAACGATCCTTGAAAGGCGCACCCTTCCTGCCTCACCGTTTGCCCGGGACCTCGAAAGGGCGACAAATGGGTCGAAGGCCGACCAAGAGGGATTCTGCGGAACTATAAGAGCGTTGACGGTTCAGGTCGCGCCCCAGTTGCTGGGCCTCCCTCGTACGTCGCCATATACCGGCGTGAAGCCAGCGATGCCCCCTCTGATAGACGCCTTGGTAAAGATACGAATATGCCATGGCCTGCGCATGTTCGACCTCATGAGCGTCCATCAGGCGGAGGCGGCTGTGCGGTTGGCGGCCGAAGCCAACGGCTTGAGCGAGGGGGACCTGGCGGAGTTGACGCAGCGGCTCGCGGTCGATGCGGAGAATTTCAGGAAAGAAATCGTGGATAGAAAATCTGCAGAAAGCCAATGTAGTAGGGTCCGAAGCGCCGCGAGATCGCTGATGAACCTGGAACTGAAGCTGCCACCGCAGCTCCCCGAATAGAGTCGGTTTGCAGTTTGGGTGAAAGACGGGAAAAATTGATGACGCGCAAAGAACTATCCTTCGCTCTGCAGATCATCGGGATTGAAAAGCAGGCGTACTGCCCTGACAGCCCTGTTGAGCAGACTTGGTGTGTCACGCAAGATTCCGACCACCGCTGGTCCGTTTATTGGCTCGAACGTGGTAACAGGAATCATCTCATCGAATTCCGATCCGAAAGCGATGCCTGCTTTTGGTTGCTCGGTCGCCTCTCATATTCACAGGTCCTCGCGCGCACCAGACCGAAGGCGACCTCGTGAACGTTGAAGGTGCATGTGATGACCGCCGCGTCGATTGTGCCCCAACGTCTCAGCAACTATCACCTCTCGGTGAGCGGAGTATGAGCATCGCCAACCCTCTCGGCCACCGCAGCAGAACGCTAGACAGCAGCTTCCAGCAACTCGTCGGCGGCGAGTGCGAGCATCCTTTCCGTCAGTCGATTGACCGCCAAGGAGTTGCCTCGACCCGGCGTCACCAGGTGAAACGCCGATGGGTTCGGGACCGTATGCGTCGATAGAAAGCTCAGCCCTAGGTTCTCGATATAGTGTCGCCCGTATGGCCAACGTGCCAACGCGATACCCTGACCGGCACCTGCGGCAATGAGTGCCAGATCGTAGCCCGGGAGGATCCGGTCCCTCGGCCGAGAGCCAAGCGTATCCATCCCCAGCCAATGTCGCCAGGCACTGTCCGACGCATCATGCAACAAAGGTTGCGTGAGTAGATCTTGCGGTCTGATCTGGTCCCCGAGCTGTGCGATCGTCTCACGGCGTGCGACAGGCCGCAGGGTTTCCGGGAAGAGCCGGATGGCCGAGACTCCAGGCCAATCGCCCCGGCCGAGGCGAACTGCGACCCGGGTCGTCGAAAGCGCCATAAGACGGTTGTCGATCTCGAGCTCGACGCGAAGATCGGGCGGTTCGCCCTCCAAACGCGCAAGGTTCGGCAAGAGCCAAAGCCTTGCGAACGACTGAACCGTCCCGACCCGCACGACTTCCACCTCCGAGCAGAGGGAGCCGGACAAAGGTGCGTCTTCGAGCTGCGCGAGAAGGTAGTCGATTTGTGCGATAAGTCGCTGCCCGGCCGGTGTGGGAATAACGCCACGCCCGTGCCGCGTGAAGATGCGAATTCCTGACCAGCGCTCGACGACAGACACCCTACGGCTGATGGCACCGTGAGTGACATCAAGAGATTCGGCCGCTGCGGTCAGCGATCCGGTTGACGAGGCTGCCAATACTGCCTGGAATGCTTCAAGGGGGGGCAAGGTGTGATCCATGCTCACATCTGAATTGCTGTCCGCGTCCTATGTCAAGCCGTTCAGGCGTGCGAATGGATGCTCATGACTCATACTTCAACAGAAACTCAATCGAATACTTTCCTGCCCGTCCTTGCCGTAGCCGGGACAGTTATCACATGGGCGGCCTCGTTCCCCGCGATTGGTTTCGCACTTCGCCAAATTGAGCCGCTGCCACTTGCCAGCGTCAGATTCGCCTTGGCATCAGTGTTGGCGTTTGCCTGGCTCGCATGGAAACGTCCGGCCAGAATGTCAATGCGGGATTATACCACAATCGTCATTTGCGGCCTTCTGGGAATTGCCTTGTATAACGTCTTGCTTAACTCCGGGCAGGCCACTGTATCTGCAGGCGCAGCAAGCTTCATCGTGAACACCCAGCCTCTGTTTATGGTGGGTCTCGCGGTCATCTTCCTGAAGGAGAGATTCAGTCGTTGGAGCTGGCTTGGAGCCCTGCTCGGTTTTAGTGGCGTGGCCGTAATCTCGTTGGGACAGGTGGGCGGGTTTACGTTCGGGTCCGGTGCGATGCTCATCCTAGGGGCGGCTGCGTGTGCGGCAGCCTTCTCGGTGCTGCAACGACCGTTGTTCGCCCGAAGCGGCTCACTGGACGTCACGTCGCTCGTGCTCATTGCCGGCGCGCTGACCCTGCTCCCTTGGCTGCCGGCCGGACTGTCCCAATTCAGGGCCGCGTCGCCTGACACAATGCTCGTGGTCGTGTTCCTCGCGGTAGCACCTGCCGCGATAGGCCAGACTTGCTGGACCTATGCGTTGAAAAGCTTCGGCGCAGCGCGGGCCGGTCAGTTCTTGTACCTCATCCCACCCTGCGCGGTCCTTTTTTCATGGATTGGCCTCGGGGAGACTCCAGTCATTACCACCGTCCTTGGGGGCGCACTGGCGCTGACAGGGGTGATCGTGGTGAACACACTTGGCCGCCGCTGAGGAGGCCCAGCATCCCCGAAACCGTCAATAGCAAGGAACGCCGGAATGTACCGACTAATGCTCCTGTTGCTCACGCTCTCATCCAGGGTCTTTTCCATCGATCCTCTGGCAATTCACAAATCGCCAGCGCCTTACAAGGTGATCTCGCCAGAAACATTCGGTCGGTAGGCGCTGCGACATACTCGCGACGGTTGAGGGCTAACCGGCGACGCAGACAACTAACCCGATAGATCCACCAGAAGGAACGGTTACGCGATGGTCGAAGATCCGCATTTTTCTAAGTTGATGTGTGATCGACCTTGGCTATCCAACTATCCTGAAGGCGTGCCCCACAGCATTGAGTCCCAAGATGTCGCCTCACTGGGCGAGACGTTTCGTCAGACAGTTCGGAAGTACCCCGATCGTCCGGCAGCCATCAGCTTCGGCGCGACGCTGACCTACGCCCAGCTAGGCAATGCTGCCGAGCAAATTGCATCCTGGTTGATCGCTCGGTCAGCCAAGGCGGGCGACCGGATCGCGATCATGATGCCCAACGTCATGGCGTACCCGGCGGTGCTCTACGGTATCTTGATAGCGAGATGCACGGTCGTGGGGATCAATCCATTGTATACCGCCACGGAATTGGCACGGCAGCTCAACGACTCTGGAGCCCGCACTATCTTCGTGCTCGAGAATTTCTCAGGCGTCGTCGAAGAAGCAATGCAGCGCACGTCGCTCGAGACCGTTGTCGTCGCCAAGGCAGGCGATCTGCTCGGCATTCGAGGCATGGCGGTCAACATTGTTGCAAAATGGGTGAAGCGGGCAGTCCCGTCCTACAGATTAGAGGGGCATATTCCGTTCTCGAGCATCACTGGCGGCCGCCAACGGCCGCCCGCGAGAGTTGAACCGAACTTGGATGACATCGCTTTTCTGCAGTATACGGGCGGGACCACCGGATCTCCCAAAGGAGCGATGCTGTCCCATAGGAACGTCGCAACCAACGTAGAACAATCGATCGCATGGTTTGGGCCAATGCTGCGAAAGTATGCTGGCCAGCACGTTATGGTGAGCGCCCTACCCCTCTACCACATTCTGGCGTTGCAGGCGTGTTGCCTATCCATGACGCGGCTGGGTGGCGCCTGTCTCCTGATTGCGAACCCGCGAGATATCACGGGGTTTATCCGCACTCTCAGACGCTCAAAGTTTACGCTCTTCTGCGGATTGAACACCCTCTTCAACGCCCTGTCCAACCACGACGATCTTAAGTCGGTAGACTTCTCGGACGTGCAGTTCTGCAACTCTGGTGGGATGGCAACGCAAGCGGCGGTCGCCGAGCGATGGACGAAGATAACGGGCGCCAGAATCGTCGAGGGGTACGGCCTTTCTGAGACATCGCCCGTGTTGACAGTTAACCCTTGGAATGTCTCCAGCCTCACGGGCACGATCGGGTATCCGGTGCCGTCGACGGACATCTCCATTCGGGATGCGGACGGCAAGCCGGTTGCCCCCGGCCACGCCGGAGAACTTTGCGCCAAAGGCCCGCAAGTGATGATCGGCTACTGGAACCTTCCGGAAGAAACGTCGCGGGCCATGACGCCGGACGGCTTTTTCCGCACAGGGGATATTGCGGTGATGTTGCCAGACGGACAGTTTAAAATAGTCGACCGTCTGAAGGACATGATCCTCGTATCAGGCTTCAACGTCTATCCGACGGAAGTGGAGGAGGTGATAGCGAGTTGTGATGGGGTCTTGGAAGCCGCGGTGATTGGCCTTTCAGACGAGACGTCTGGCGAAAAAGTAGCGGCATTCGTCGTTAGAAAAGATCCGACCCTGACAGAAGAGAAGGTCCGGCAACATTGTCGAGCCTTTCTGACGCCCTACAAGGTGCCGCGTGTGATCGAATTCCGTTCGACACTTCCGAAAAGCAATGTTGGAAAAATCCTTCGGCGGGATCTTCGCAGTAGCTTATAGAGATGGAGTTGATGACAGGTCAATTATTATTACGTGGTTCCGATATTGTCCGTATATACCCTAATTATCGCAGCTACGATTTATGTAGTTATGTTATTATCGTGGCGGAAATTCGCAAAGACGGACGTTGGCTACTTTAGGGCGGCCGCCATAGTTTTTCTGATTGTGCTAGCGATATTTGTATTTCTCTTTTCGGCACTGTATGGTGTTCTTCTGGATAGCACGCGCGGATTACCGCAGTAGCGCCCACAGACTGCTCGTGAACTCGGTCAGGTCTTGAAGCAGCCTTGCGGCGCTTCAAGCCAGGATAGACATTGTCGCGCCCTAGATTAATGCCAACGCAGCGCCTACGTCACGAGCGGACCTATCCGCCCCAAGGCGAATGACTCGGCCGGATCATTTTGTCGCGCACATGCGCTTTAAGGCGATAGTGGCTCAGCAGGGCGACCGACGGTAGCCGGCCGCAATAGCGCCAGTGGTGACGTACGAGGCGTTCCCTCTCGTCGGCGACGGCGTCACTCCACACAGATGCGGACTACTTCGGGAACGCTGGAGACGCTTCGGTCGAAACGTCAGCGCTCTAGTTGGCAGGCTCCGGCCTTCTCGTTTCTGCAAGCGCAACGATTGAGGCAGACAGAAGCACGAATCCAAGTGCCGCGACCCATAGCGGAGCTGCCAACTCTCACCGCCCTTCCGATCGGCGCGAGCAACTTGTCGAGTTGGAGGAGCCGGACGATTTCATCGGCTTCGGTCTGGAGCTCGGCTTGTCTGTCAATTAGGTCCGTGATTGACGTGACTTGCGGGTGCGCGTCCGTCGCAACCGTCATCTCAAATCAGCCGTCAGAAGACCGATTGGCCGCCCAAAACGTGATGATCCCAATGAGTGCAAAAAGGACCCATTGCGGAAGCCCCCAAGCATTCCCAAAGTAGGAAAAGCTGAAAATCAGGCAGATCGCGGACGTGATTAGGAAATGCGATCCAATCATCCACGCCACGGGCAATCGCCAATGGATCCTATATGCTGCAAACAGCGTCGCCACGGCAGCCCCGACCAAAAGGGCTGCCATCTGATACCACAGGACATCCAGGATTCCGGCCGATTCCGAGGGCAGGTTTGCGGCATAGAGAGGGTGCATCACCTCTGGCGTGCCCCCGATCAGATGATAGATAGCGCTAACGGCGCTGATCGCTGAAGCTACGGTAAACGCATAGCGTGCGCCGCGCTTCATCGTAGGTTTGCTGCTTGTAGCACCGGCTTTGAAAGTCATCGCAATCTCCTTTGAATACGGTCTATACGGTAGCGTATAGCATCGGCGCGCGGCGTTGTATACGGTACCGAATAGAGTTTAAAATCGCTCTGAGGCTTGGGAGACTCTGTTGGGCACCACTACGAACAGCGTTCGGGTGGCTCCCGCCGAAGGGGGCTACCATCTCCGGTCTAAGGTCGATGCCGAGTGTTCTCCCTGTAGCGATCATCTGCCAAGGCAACGACCTGGTTGAAAACCATCGTCGATGCCGATCGACTAGCGTTTTTCCCTCGTGAAGGAGAGATAGTAGGGTTGTTCGCCGTCAACCATGAGCGTCGGTCGGACCGAACCTGCGACGTCGGCCGGTATCGTGAACGTCTCGCGTACGATGATCGAATCCTCTGGGCGCCAATTGCCCTGCGAGTGTGAGCCGCACGTTGCAATATTTGCTTGACTGGGTGGATAGATGTCCGGAGCGTGGCCGGTCGTGCTTGCAGCCCACGTTCGACCGCTCGAATCCACAAGGCCTACTTTGCACGCCCCCCAATACTCCTCACGCGTCATGTTGGCGATTCTAGTGACGCTCTTTGCCGATCCGACCCGGACTTTCAAATCGACAATCAGCAGCACGGAGCCGCGGGGAATCGATGTCGATCTTGGTTGTTCATGTCGGGCGACACGGACGAGCATCCAGTCGCTGCCGCCGTACGGTTCTGCGCGACCACTCTCGACGTTACGCTCGATGAGGTGGTTGCCCCACCAAGCCCAGTAGAGACGCTCATAGCCCACCGCGACGGCGGCCAGCGGCAACATGAACGGCAACGCGATCAACGCGCGGCGCCGTGACCTACGTTCGGTGGAGAGTGGATTGCTTTGAGAGCCATCGCGCATCAGTTATTCTGCCTCGAGGGAAATTGCATCGGCGACAGGAAGTCGGCCGTCAGATTGAAGTTCGGCCGGCGTGAGACGGATGCGCGTCTCGCTGTCGAACTCCTTGATCCAGTTCCTCGAGAGCTGAAGGGTCGCGTTGCGGGCCTGGTCGCTGGTAATCTCGAATACGAGCCTGCCTTCGACCGTTTGACCGACGACGAACTCTGTCGGTAGCAAAGACGGGGCACGACGAGACTCGTCAAAGGTGATTGCATCCGGTCCGCTCCATGTCCGCCGATAGAGGGCGACCGGGTGACGGTTCGCGGTGACGGTCACGGTGACCACCGCCCATAACCCGCCTGTTGTGAGAAGGCGCTCTTTTCCTTTATGTGTCAGCCTTAGGTTGCGTGCGAGCGCCACGTCGCCAACCAGGACGTTGAAGTCTCTAGAGCGAACCTGTTCGTCGACGCGGCCTTGGACCGGGATGGTTCGGACAACATCGACATAGCTCGGCTTCGTCGTCTGCATGGCGTAGCAACAGACAGCAGCCAGCGCGAGTGCGCCACCATTTGCAATGCTAAGGCGAAGCACGGTCCCCCCAATCGTTAGATACGTCGATGGTCATGCGACCAATGGGGGCATTGTTGAACCACCCCGGAAGGCCTCTAAGGTTGTCGGCCGATTTGAAGGTCTTGGCATTGACAATGAAGGAGGTCGGGCCATTCGCCCTGTGGTCGAGCCACACGAAAGCGACAGCTTCTCGGATCGATGGGTGCAATGCCGGCGTGATGTTGTCCAAGCTGTCACGAAGGAGAACGACGATCGGTGGGGGCGCGTTCACCTCTATGCCAGCGACGGGAGCAAACAGCGCCAGATAGTCGCTTGAGGTGTTCGCAGTCCGATTGGTCAAAACTACCTCGAGAACCAGTGCAGGTTTGCCGCGAGGATCGAAACCGGCGATCGGCTCGACAGACGTATAAGCCTTCAGCGGCAAAATCTGCCACTGCCCCGTCTGAAAAGGTCGGCGAGGATCGATTTCCGGCAAAGGTTGCGGCCTGCTGCCATAGGCAGCGATCGCGATCCCAACCGAAGCGACGAGGACAGAGATTGTCCACCTGGCCAGCCTTCGGCGAACCGTTACCTTGGTCATTGCCTGCCCCGCGCGGTGCGGTCCGCTCCGAGGCGAAAGGCAGTCTCGATCACGGCAGCGAGAAAAGCGATGCGCAGGGGTTCGACCAAAATGGAAAGGGAGGAGTCCTGAAAACGGTTACCGATGAACAGGGAGATCGCATCTGGCAGCACGTCCCAGGCAACATCGCTCTGTTGTCCTATGGCCCGTACTGTCAACAGCCACGCCCAGGCTGCCGCCCAATCGATCGCCCGGTATCCGACAATCAACACGCAGATCAGGATTGCACCGGAGGCGAAGGTCAATCGGACGCCATTGGCGATTGGTACGTATCGATTTCGATAGCCCGCGAAGAAACTGCCGAAAAAGTCTCGCAGAAACGCGGGCAGGCGCTCATATCGATGCCTCCAGCGACCCGCATCGGCATCGTCGGCCCGCCCATGGCGCTTGAAATCGAAGCCATAGATGATCGCCGCGAGAACCATCCACACCAGTGGCAGCGCTATGTACCAGAATAGCGATAGAAGCGTCTCTGGCAGGCTGCGCCGCAGATACTCGACCGGCATTTGCGTGGCTGCCTGCGCCTGCGCCACGATACCCCGTGCAACTCCGTGCAAAATGCTCCACAGCCCTCCGCTTCCGAGCCATGCGATGAACGGCTCCTTCCATTTGCTCAAAACAAATAGGCCGACGAAGACCCAGCTTGTCTCGCAAACGACGATGACGATTTGAATGAATGCCGATCGACGTTTGATCCGCTTAGCGATCAGGCGGACCACCCAGGCGATCGCCACAGCGAACGCCAGCCAACGGGAATCGATGACATTCAGAACATTTCCGCTCTGACCAAGAGGCGCCATATCCAATGCTAGCCGGGAATACTGGCGGACTATGTCGCCGAGGAAACCCCAAGCAGCGTAGTAGGCGAAGAACGGCAATAGAGCGACGCTCAGCACGGCCGAAAAACGTCGGTCCTCAACCCTCTTGGCTCCGTCGCCGGCGGCATCTTGAGCAGCCCGGATCGAGGGAAGGGCCGGCCTCAGTATCTCGAACATCGCAACGGTTGTCACGAGTTGGGCCAGGACGACGAAAGTTAGGCCGATCAATCCGGCGAAGGGTTCGACCAGAGCGATTTTTGCCGAAACGAGCGTGAGAACATTGACCGCAACAATCCCGATAGTGACCACGGCAAGGAGCTGCGGCCAGAACCGACGGAGGAGGCAGTACGTCACTACGAATGGTTCGGTCAGTGCGGGTAGCACTGGCCCGGATCGCGAGATCGGAAAATCGGGGGTCGGCATCTGAGTAAGCCCCCCTCTGAGCCTCCAGCAGAATTATTGCGATACGGAAGCGTATAGAGTGGAATTATCAGATCGATACGGTACTGTATAGAGCTTGTCCGCAGGCCGACTTCTGTCCGGTTCGCCCGAGCTTATCCGAGCCGAGTTGCGGCGGTGAGCGCTTTGCGGGACCATCTGCGGCATGAGTAGCAGCGGAACCGACGGCCTCCTCAAGCCCCGAGCTACGGGTCCGGATTTCGTAGAGTTGCCGTAAAATCGGCAAATCTCTTGAGGAGCGGATTCAGGTTGTCCCGCTGCCGACACATGCCGACGCGCCACGATGCCGCCTCGCCATGAAGCGGGTGGCTAGGGCTCGTAGCTTTGACCGTGAGAGTTCACTCGGCTGTGGCGTGCGAGCGCTGACTTGCTTCCGTCAAATCGGCTTCGCCTCGGTTGCCGTGTGTTCTGGGCCTGGTTCATGCATTGCGAGATACGCCGCAACAAGCATCACCACCATGGCAACCACGTCGACCAGCGTGACCTGTTCGCCGTAGGTGACAATACCGAGCAGGACTGCAATCACCGGCGACACGAAGGCATATGACCCGGCGCGCGAAGCACCGACATCCCGAAGAAGCCGCATGAAAAGCGTGTAGCCGATCAGAGACCCAAATAGCACGAGAAATAGCCAGCCAGCCCAAGCCGCCCAACCCCAGTTGCCATGTAGCGCCGAAATGGCGCCCGGTTCGATGGCGAGGGACGCGACAATGAGCACCAGGCCACCGAACAGCGTCGTCCATCCCGCGAGGAAACCGGCCGAGTAAGTTGCTAAAAGCGGCCGAGCAAGCACCGAGCCCCACGCATAGATCACTGCGGCCGATGCTACCGCAAAAGCCGCGACGAGCCGCACGGTGGCGTTATCGTCCCCGTCCAGCCTCCAGCCCGCATAGGCTTCCGGGCCGAAGAGAATGCAAAGTCCCGCGACACCTAGCGCGATTGCGAATAGTCTGCGTCCGTTGAATCGCTCGTCCCGGAGGAGAAGCGCAAAACATAGGAGCGCTATGGGCGTCAACGACAGCTCAAGCACCGCGGCCATGCCGGAATCCACATAGAGCATGCCCCAAAAGAGAGGTCCGTAGCACAGGGGGATCATCAGCAAGGTGACGAAGCACAGTCTCGGCCAATCATCTCGGCTTACGCGCGGCAGTGAGGTCTGAAGCCGTAATCCTGCTAAAATCAGCGCGCCGGCAACGGAAAAGCGCGTACCGGCGAACATCAGCGGCGGCACTGCGGCAACGCCGGCCTTAATGCCGATCCATGTTTTCCCCCAAATCAGGCACAGGACAAGAAATTTCACTGCGTTGCGATTCATGGGGCCGCTCCCTCCTGACCGACACGGCCCAAATGTGTAACGCCTTAATAAACGTTATCCCGTTACAGCGCCATCTTGTCAATTCGGTTCCATCAGCCGATCTTTCAACAATGGAAGACATGAAGACAGTTGCCGAAATGCGGATGGTGGGCGGACACCCTTGCCTTGACTTCGTCAACACCGTCGACTCTCGTGGCGACCGTTGGGGGCCCGATCTTCTGGTCGCCTATGCCGATCTCGTGGCATGGGCGCTGCGCGCGGAAGTAATTGACGGTATCTTTGGGCGTGCGCTGCTGGCCGAGGCCTTGCGCCATCCCGATAAGGCCAAGGAGGCGCTCGAATTTGCGAGGGAGTTGCGCGAAGCGCTCTACTCCGTGCTCCGGGCGGAGGCCACAGGCGCCCTTGTTCCGAAAGCCGCATTGAGCACGGTCGCCGAGGCCGTGCATCTCGCCCTTCCGATGCGAATGCTCGCCTGTGACGGCGATGGGCTGAAATGGGCGTGGGTCGAGGCAGACAACCTGGATGCCATAGCGCACCGCCTGGCCTTCGAGGGCGCCGATTTCCTGACAGGTCGCGAGGGCCGCCGAGCCGTACGTGAATGCCCCGGCCCGAACTGCGGCTGGCTTTTCTTGGATACCTCTCGAGGCGGGCATCGGCGGTGGTGTTCGGATGCGAGTTGCGGCACCCGAAGCCGAGTAGAACGGTTCAGGTTAAAGCCTGTGGTGGCGAAAGGTGGCAAATCATGAGCTCCATTTCTCGCTGAAATGGTGACTTGTGTTGCACGATCATATCGGGCTCGCACGCGACGACCGCCACGTCGAGCCGGTAAACACGACGTTTCATCCTCCTGGGTATCCTCGCCTGGAACAGACGGTATTCCAGTAGGCTATGGCGCTACGACGAGATTGAGGCCGGAGGCCCGGAATGCCTGCATGCCAGCGGTCCTCACGGCATGGCAGAGATGATCCACGCCGCCGCCGCATTCGCTAACCACCTCTTCGCCTGAGCAGCATGATCGCCAAAATTGCGCCCGCGACGGTCACAACGGCCCCGATCAGAGGAAGTGAGGGAAGCCCCATGCTGCCCTTGATGATCTCGCCGCCAGTCCATGCTGCCAGCGCAGCAGCGGCCTGAAAGCCGGAGGCGTTGATGGCGATCCCAAGTGTCGGCGCCTCCTGAGCAGCAATCAGAACCTTGGTCTGCATTCCGGGGATGATGGCGAAGGCAAGCGCCCCGATCACGAATATCATCAATAGCGCGGCAAACTGGATGGCGCCGATGAGCCAGAACAACGCAAGCGCAACGGCGAGGCCGAACAGCAGACCTATCATGGACGGCATCAATGCCCGATCCGACAGCCATCCACCGACAAGGTTTCCCAGCGTTGCGCCCACGCCGTAGAGCAAAAGCAGCGCCGGCACGCTTTCGTGAGAAAAGCCGCTGATGTTGGTTAGAAGTGGCGCGAGATAGACAAAAGCCATCAAAACGCCTGCGTTCCCCACGGCAGTCGTGGCGAGCGCAAGCTGTAGATCGCGATTTTTGAGAACGCGAAGCTCGCGGGCAATCGACCCCGGGGTATTGGTTCTTCGAACCGGCACCAGTTTTATGAGAAACGCCACCGCTATGGCGGCAAGAATTGCGATAGCGATGAAGGTCGAGCGCCAGCCGAACTGCTGGCCGATCAATGTTCCAAGCGGTGCGCCGAGGATCATCGCCAGATTGAAGCCGAACGCGACTTTCGCGATGGCCGATGCCTGTTTGCCGGGTGCGGCAAGCGACGCCGCGACGACAATCGCCAACGCAAAGAAAGTGCCCACGACCGATCCGCCCAGGAGCCGCGCCGCAAGCAGGCTGCTGTAGGTCGGGGCAATCGCGGCGAATGCGTTTCCCGCAGCGAACACGAGGAGGAGCGCCACCATCAACGGTTTGCGCGGGACGGAGACCGTCAGCAGCGTTACCAGGGGACCGCCTACGATCATTCCGATTGCATAGGCGGTTACAAGATGGCCTGCCGCTGGAACTGAAACCCCTAGGCCCGCTGCAACCTGCGGCAGGATGCCCGCAATAACGAACTCCGCTGTCGTAACCGAAAAGGCGCAGAGCGTGAGTGTCAGGATCGACAACAGCCCCAGTGGCAGTCTCTGATCCTTGGTAATGCTTACCGTATCTGTATCCATTCTGGCGTCGTCCTCGAAACGTTTTCAAGGAAACTACCCAAACGGCGCATTGTCATATATGACATGGACCCCTCGTTCTCTGCCAAAGGAGGCGCGCGTGGTCCGACGCACCATCGGTTTCGTTCTGTTCGATCAGGCGCTGTCGTTGAACCTCAACGGCCCGGCGGAAGCCTTCAGCGTTGCAAATCATGTGCTCTCGCAGCTCGAAGGGCGATACGATCTCGTTTTCCTCTCGGAGGCCGGAGGGCTGGTGCGGACAAGCTGCGGCTTGTCTGTCGCTACGCAAAGTCTGGAATCGCTCGATCCGAACACGCTTGACACGCTCGTCGTGATTGGCGGCTTGAACGCCTGGGCGTTCACCGCCGATGCGCCGCTTGTTCAATGGATCTACAAGGTATCGACGACCGCGCGGCGCACTTGCAGCATTTGCAACGGCGCTTTTCTTCTCGCTGCGGCCGGGCTGCTCGACGGACACCGCGCCGTGACGCATTGGTGCGAAGTCGAGCGCCTAAAGGCCAAGCACCCAAACGTGCTCGTCGAACTCGATCCCATCTATCTGCGAGACGGTGCGATCTGGACCTCGGCGGGAATGACGGCCGGCATCGACCTCGCGCTCGCCCTTATCGAGGACGATCATGGCCGGCGAGTCAGTCTGGCCGTGGCGAAGGAACTGGTGGTTTTCCTCCATAGGCCGGGCGGACAGGCGCAGTTCAACAGCGCGCTCGACGCGCAAACCCGCCTCGGCACTACCCCTCCGGCCGCCAAGCTTGCCGATCTTCCGACATGGATCATGAACAATCTGAACGCCGATCTCAGCGTTGATGGGCTGGCAAAGGTCGTAGGAATGAGTCAGAGGACTTTTGCCCGCAACTTTTCACGATGGCACGGTGGCACACCCGCGAGACTCGTCCAGGAACTGCGCGTCGAAGCTGCTTGCCGCCATCTGGAGAACGGAGACAGCGACATCAAGCGCATAGCGGACATATGCGGATTTGGTGATGAAGAGCGGATGCGGCGTGCATTTGTCCGCCGCCTCGCTATCCCACCTAGCGCCTACAGAGAGCGGTTTGGTCGCCCGATACCCGCCCATTCTGCGGAGATTGGTCTCAAGCGAGCGACTGCCGAAGCGTCCAATCACCCCCGCGTTGTCCGCGATCTTGCTGCGCAAGCCGGATAGTCGATCGGAATGTTACTAAATTTTTCGGACTGAACCGCCGTTCGAGCTAGGCGGCCCCAAATGTGCAACGCTGGTCGGCACCTTCACGGCTATGTCACGCTGCTCCAGCGCCTGAACGATATGTTCGATCGAGATGACTTGCTCGATATGGTGGACGCCAGGCGCCAATGCGATTTTTCCGAGCTGATCAACGAGCAGTGCTGCGACATAGGCTGTGATATCGGCCTCGCAGCGACCCATCAATAACAATTCGAGGGTGACAGGCTCACCCCTGTGCCGTCCATGGACTTCGACGACGAGAGACACCCGATCGCTGCCGAGATGCACGAGGCGCATCAGCCGTTTCGCGATCCCCCTCAACCGCGGACGTACAGCAACAAACCGCATCATGCGCAGTATGGGACCGCTCTGCCAAGGCGGATCGAACGCCAATAGTGTTGTGGCTCCATTCAGGCCCAGCGTTCGCCTCACGACGTGTTGATCGGCAAACTCAAGAGGAAGGGCCGGGGCGTTGCGGCGTGGTGTTCCAAAGGCGATGTCCACAAAAGGCGCGCTTTGCGCCTCGGGTAAGGCGACCTGCGCGAACGTCCAGTCGAGAGCCACGGGTCCGTGCATATCACCGACGCCTAGAACAACGCCGATGCGCGCGGTCTCGGGCTGATCCATCTGAACCGCACAAGCCTTTACGAGTAGATTGGTCAAGCCCGGTGCCAAGCCAACTGAAAGGATCGCGCTGCCACCTCGTTCAAGCGCCAGAAGGTTAAGTTGCTCGACGTCGCGAAAAAATGAATCGCTTGCGGTAACGTCGACATAGATCAGGCCACGCTCGAGAACAAACTTGGGAAAATCGACTGCTTGTTGATCAACGCATACTATCACGGTGCCAATATCCGCGACCGCCGCGTCCCAGGTCTCGGAACATGACAGGTCGATATGAGCCGCCTCGCACCTCAGTTCCGAAGCCGCAATCGCCGCCTTGCTAAAGTCTCTGCCAGCAAGGCGAATGGACCGATGGCCAAGGCCATGCAGATCTGCGGCGATCCGCCGCCCGACATGGCCGTAGCCTCCCACGATCAAGATTGTTGACGACCTTGCCACCCCGGCAAACTCCTTTCGCGTACGTCCGAAAGCCAGCCTGCTTGCGACACACGCCGACCCTCAGCCCCATCTAAAGGGGCACTTGATGTCAATATACGCTACCGTATAGAATTACCAATAGGGTGTCAGGCGAGCTGACCCCAGAATGTTCACGGTGGACGCCAATCGCGTGGTCGCAGATAGCTGAGGGCAATAAGTGGGCGCTTGGGGAGTGGGATTGTTCCAGGATGACACCGCCTGCGAAGTACGCGATGCTTTCGTGGACTTGATCGCCGACGGATTCTCCGACGAGGAAGCAACGGCGGAGCTTGTACGACAATGGGGCACGCCTGGGTTCGATCCAGACGAGTATTCAATTTTTTGGATCGCACTGGCGGCAACCCAGTTTAGCAACGGTCGACTTGTTGCGGACGTTCGCCAGAGGGCGATCGACATCATCGACGCCGGCGAAGAGCCCCAGCGATTTTTGACCAACCGAAACTCCGCTCGAAACGTCAATCCGTGCTCAGAGATCTGAAGGCACGATTGCTAGGGCCCCAACGCAAGCCGCGCCGCATCGTGCGGCGAGTGGTGCATACGAACAAATGGGACGTCGGCAGCGTGCTTTCCTATCGACTGAAAACAGGTCGCATAGCTCTGTTTCGAGTGACGGGCCATCACATCGACAAAGGCGGAAAGCATGCCTGGGTCGAAATCCTGGAAGGCGTTTACGACTCGGTTCCGAGCGAGATGACGATTGCTTTGACCCGCGCGCGGCGGAACCGGCAGGGGCTTCACTTTCGCCTGTTCATACAACCTGAGTACGAGCTTAGTGAGCGTCTCATCTTGACTGATCGAGGGCGATCCTTCTTCGCATCAATCGCACAACGACTTCGCGATAGATCCCTTTTGCCTGGACACTACAGCCGGATCGTCACTCAACGAGGAATCGATGACGAATTGTCATCGTCTCTCGGGCTGGCTTAGCTATGCTCGAAAGGAGCGCGCTGTCGTTTCGGAGATCATCGCGGTAACTGTCGGAACTGAGTTTGCAGATCTAGCGTCGCCCCGAGTGTGTGGATTGGAGGAAGCTGCTGTTTTGATGACTGTGTTCACGATGAGCGATTACCGATTTCGCAGAATGCTGATAGATGACCTGCCGATGGTCCAACGATGGGTCGAGACGCCTGCCGTTCGGCAATGGTGGGTCGATGCTAATGGCCATCCCTCTTCAATCGATAAGCATGATCTGAGCAACACAAATGTCGCGATGTGGATCGTATCCTACCGAGGAGCGGCATTTGCGTTCATCCAGGACTACGATCCTCACGCTTGGGCCGGTCACCATTTTAGTCATCTGCCGCCGGGGGCACGTGGCATCGACCAGTTCATCGGCGTGCCAGATATGATCGGTCGAGGTCATGGCTCGGCATTCATCCGATCTCACGTCGATCTATTGTTTTCACGCGGCGTACCGTCAGTCGGAACCGACCCTCATCCCACCAACACCCGCGCAATTCACAGTTACGAGAAGGCCGGCTTCGTACCTTTTAGAGAAAGCATGACCGAGTGGGGCAACTGCCTCCTCATGGAGCGCCATGCGAACGATGGCCCGTAATTGCGAAAGGAGACCGCCGAGTGCGTCAGGCGCAGCAGCGGGCCACCGGACAATTTCTCACGGTCGGGGGAAGGCCACCTGGCATTGATTTCTCGGTTCCCGCCTGGAAGTTGCCCCCTTCGTCGGTGCCGACCAGCATGATAGGGGCGGCGGTGAGAGCTCTTGCCCATGCTGCTAGGGTCAGGACCCATTGATTTGAACTGACGGCTGTGATTCAGATGGGCGTATAGGAGCCCGACTGATGAGTAATTTGTTTTGGCTGACGGACGAGCAAATGGCTCGTCTTCAGCCCTATTTCCCCAAGAGCCATGGCCGCCAGCGCGTTGATGATCGACGCGTTCTGAGCGGCATCATCTTCGTCAACCGCAACGGGCTGCGTTCGCGTGATGCGCCGAAGGAATATGGCCCGGCGAAGACGCTTTATAACCGCTGGAAACGCTGGGGCGACAAGGGCGTATTTATCCAGATGATGGAAGGTCTGGCCGTGCCTGAAGCCGCAGAGCACAAGACCATCATGATCGATGCGACCTATCTCAAGGCCCACCGCACGGCTTCCAGCTTGCGGGTAAAAAAGGGGGCGCGGGCCGCCTGATTGGACGCACGAAAGGCGGCATGAACACCAAGCTTCATGCCGTAACGGATGCGAGTGGTCGCCCGATCAGCTTCTTCATAACGGCAGGCCAGGTCAGCGATTACACCGGTGCTGCCGCCTTGCTTGATGAACTTCCCAAGGCCAAATGGTTGCTGGCCGACCGTGGCTATGATGCCGACTGGTATCGTGACGCTTTACAGGCGAAGGGGATCACTCCCTGCATTCCAGGTCGAAAATCCCGCAAGAAGACCATCAAATACGACAAACGCCGCTACAAACGGCGCAACCGGATCGAGATCATGTTCGGGCGTCTCAAAGACAAGCGCGCCCACCTATATCCAACATGCAGAAAACGACTGAAGTATTCCTCGGTTCGATAGGGAAACCTGCCTCCTTCCGGACGAAGATATCGCCCTCGGATGCGCGTCCAACTCTAAATCAATCAGGACGACCTTGTGCGTTCCGTCGAGCGAAGTGCCTCCAAAAGCAGGTCCTGCATCAGGCGCTGGAGCGCATCTGTCGCGTTGCGCACGTCGGTCATCGCCTTCGTCACATCCGCCTCGTTGAGCGGGGACGAACCGGCGACCGACGCCAATTCGCGACGCGCCTCTCTCAGCTTGCCGAGCGCCGCGACAGTCCGCGGTCTGTTCTCGCGGAGCAATCGTCGGAATTCGGAGCGGACCTCGTCAGGGTAAGCTGAGAACGCACTCTCGGCGAGGATAGACATCGCCGGCGCGTCACGCTGGCTTTTCACTACGTACCCGAGCGAGAAGAAGTTTCCGACCAGCGACGCTGCGAAGACGGCGAACAGAAGCGCTCGCAGCCATGAAAATCGTTTCACAGGCGGCCTCCGTTGCTTCTTGTGAACGTAATGGTCTCCGCAAGCTCTGACGGCGGAACACCGACAGCAAACGCCAAGAGAGCATTGTCCGATATCTGCGTTTCCACACCGGCGGCCACGTAGCCACCGACCGCCGATACTGTAAGAACAAGTGCCGCCGGCATCGACCACGATCCGAGACCGATCGGCAGACTGAAGGGTCGGCGCTTCGGCAGCGCGATTTTGGCCAGCACATTGCGCGCAAGCACACGCTCGTCAGTCGGCTCGATCGTTGCTTCAAGCACGAGGCGGTCGAGTTGATCTCCTTCGCTGATCGTATCGCGTCGATCAGTTGCTAGAAACAGCAACGCCTCGCGGCGAAACGGTGCCGGCCATGATGCGACATCGGCTCCAAATCGTACTTTCAAACCTTCAAATTCGCCCCTATTCATCTTGTTTTCCTTTCATTTTGTGGTTCAGCCGTCCCGACCTCCGAAAGCTGGGCGCGTAACGTTCGCCTCGCTCGGACAAGCAGTTGCTCTACTGATCCGGCGCTTGCATCCATCACTTCGGCAATCGCGGGAACGTCGAGGTCGGCGACTGCTCGAAGGAGCAGCGCCATTCGCTGTCGTTCCGGCAGTTTTTCGAGGCCGGCGCGAACGATGGCCAACTCCTGCCGAGCGCCCATCCACGAGTCGAGATCGGGGTCTTCCGAAGGAAATCGTTCGTGCGCCTCTTCAAAGCCGATGAATATGCGGAACTTGCGCCAGCGCCTCACGTCGATGCATCGATTTGCAGCGATCCGGTAGATCCACGTCGTCGCGCGTCCTTTCGAACGATCGAAGCGCTTTGCATTCTTCCAGACCGCAATGAAGACGTCCTGCACGACATCCTCGGCTTCATCGGAATTACCAAGATAGCGCCCGGCGAAGAGGCGTAGACCGCGTCCGTGCCTGTCTATCAGCTGCCGAAGGGCAAGCTGCTCGCCCGCAGCCACGCGGGCGAGCAGCACCTCGTCGTCGAGGCGCTCCGGCAGTCTTGCGATTTCCTGGGCACGCGCTTGGCTCACGCGGACTTACCTCCAGTGGCGGCGAAAGCCGATGCCGACATTTCCGCGCGGGCCGGTGTGAACACCGATGGACCGCACGCCATGGGGGCCTCGCGCCGTCACGGTGTTCCCGGAGTAGGTCCGCCCGTTCGGGCCGGTCGCAGAATAGCTGCGCCGGCACCGGTCGACGAACCCGTTGCGGCAGGTCGAATTTGACGTGTAGGTCGCACCATTCGGCCCGACACGTGTCGTCTGGCCGGAATAGATGTTGCCGTCTCTCGTCACGCTACGGGTGATCTGGCCGCCATTCCGCGTATCGCGCGTCCATTCGGCCGACATGGCCGGGGCCGCGCCAAGCAACATGGCAACACCAAGCGCGGCGAAGGTTCTCTTCCAGGAAATAAACATCTTGAACTCCTCAGTACTGATTCAATTCTTGCTCAGAGCTGCGGTCAACCTCAGCGGTCGAACATGATGCCGCGGATGACGAGAAACTCGGCGGCCGACAGCTTCCCGTCGCCATCCCGGTCGGCAAGGTCGAAGAAGAGCGTGCGAGCACGAAATTCGTCCCTCGACACCTTTCCGTCGCCGCTCGTGTCGAGCCGCCGCATCTGATTTCCGAGACGCGCCTGCATGGCCGTCGCGCGATCCATGATCGCATCGCGGAGCATTTCAGTTTCGTCTTGATCGATAACGCCGTCGCTATTCACGTCGAGGCGAGCGAAGAGTTTCGCCCGCGCGGCGACTATCTCGTCGCGCGAGACAGCGCCGTCGTTATTCGCATCGAGCCGCTGAAGAATCGGCGATACCGTTTGCGCGTGAGCCGAGATCCCCGGCAGGGAGAGAGCGGCGACCAGCGCTGAGACCAGCGCGTATGAAGCCTTTTTCATCGAGTGTCTTCCTTCGGTTCTTTGGTTTCGTCTGCCGATGGGCAGCTACGTGAACCAATACGAACTGCTGGCTCATCTCCTACGCGCTCAATCAAGGATTCCTGACGTCTTGGCGGTGGCCGTCGACGGACGCCCGTTGCAAAGAAAAATGCCCGGCGGCGCGTAGGAGCTGCCGTTCCCATGCGTAGAAGCTCGCGTTGATGCCAATCCCACCCGAGGAAGGGGAGAGAATAATGAAGTTGAAATTGCTGGCCTGCGTGATGGTTGTCCTCGCGACTGGCAGCGCTTGCGCGGCGGACGGGCAAAGAGCCCGGCAGGCTTTCCGCCAAATGGACCAAAACGATGATCGAGCGCTTCAGTTTACCGAGATACAGGCGGCGCGTGCGTCCTTGTTCGACCGGCTGGACGCAAATCGAAATGGCGTTCTCGACAATGGAGAGGCGCAGGCCGCCCTTAAGCGCGTGAGCGAGGGCGGTAGGCTCCAGATGGCAACGGCGGAAGGTCTGGAAACGCAGGCTCGCCGGATGGATGCGAACGGCGACGGCCGAATTAAGAGAGCGGAATTCGCTCAATTCATTCCCGATCGGCTTCAGCGCGCCGATGCAAACGGCGACCGTTCGCTTTCGCTCTCCGAACTCAGGTCGCTTCGTCAACGCTAATCGTCACCTCGGCTTTCAAAGAACAGGACACACAACGCGATGAGAAAGACAATTGCCTCCATGGGCGCCGCAGCGCTCCTCCTTTTTTCCTATGCCGCTCCTGCATCGGCGAATCCTCTCGTTCAATCGTCGGTAACGATCGAGAGTGAGGGCCCCGTGCAAGAAGTCGCCCACCGGCACGGCTTCTACGTGGTCCGCGGCGTCCACTACTATAATGGATATCGCGGTGTTGTCGTCGCGCGTCCTGGCTACCGCTTCTATCGAGGATACTGGTTTCCGCCCGCGGCCTTCGCTGCCGGCGTGATCGTCGGCCGAACGCTGGCCCATCCCGTGCCACCGGCGCGCCGTCTGACCGCCGCCCATATCGAGTGGTGCTTCGATCACTATCGGTCATATCGTGCGTACGATAACACCTATCAGCCGTACGACGGTCCGCGCGAACAGTGCTGGTCGCCCTACAACTGACGTAGGAAATGTCGAACGCGTGTGACGAACCGATCGGCAGAGGCACCGCCGGTCGGTTCTTCGTCCATGGGAGAAAGTCGCTGGCGGCAGGTTAGCAGCAAACCTCAAATTGTCGGGCCGAATTCGAAACAGCTCTACGATCTCTTGGCCGAAACTGATGCCGGTTTGTCATTCGACACGACTCCGGGGTCGCTAAACTACCGGCGAAACCGGAGGCATCTATGGATCGAGACCTGAACTTCACCCGCCGCGAAGTCTTTTCTGCGCTAACGTTTGCTACAACCAGTGCACTACTAACCAGCGATTCGGCCGCGCAAACCGCGGCGAAGGATCAATTGCAGCTGGTCGCCCGCGACTCCGAAAAGCCCTTGACCTGTGGGCTTCTGCTCTTCCCGAACATGACCGCCTTGGACCTTGTTGCGCCCCAGCTGGTGATGTCGAAACTTCCGAATTCAGTCGTTCATCTGATCGCCGAGAGCCAAAGCCCGGTGATGTCGGACAGCGACCTGGCAATCGTCCCGACGATGACTTTTGAACAGTGTCCTGACGAACTGGATGTCTTCTTTGTTCCCGGCGGGCCGAAGGGTACATTCACCGCGCTCCAGAATGATCGGCTTCTCGATTTCGTGTCTCATCGGGGATCACGTGCGCGATACATCACCAGCGTTTGCACCGGCTCCGTCCTTCTCGGAGCTGCCGGTCTCCTCAAAGGCTACAAGGCGGCGTCATACTGGGGCACGCTCGACATGCTTCCAGTGTTCGGGGCGACGCCCGTTAGTGATCGCGTCGTCAAGGACCGAAACCGAATTACGGGCGGCGGGATTACCGCAGGACTCGACTTTGGGCTTGAACTCGCAGCAGAGCTACGTGGCGAGCAGCGCGCGCGCCTGCAGCAATTGATCATGGAATACGATCCCAAGCCTCCTTTGACAGCGGCTCGCTAAACACGGCATCCGCCGAAACGGTCGCTCATGCGCGTGAGCTTCTTGGTCCTTCGCTGCTTGCTATTCGCGCGGAGGCGGAGCGGGCGGCGAGACGACGCGGATAAACGCTTGGCCAAAAAGCCACCAACGGCGACGGTCCTCCACCTCGGTCAAGCAGCGAGAGGTAGAGTGATATCTCGATAGGTATAGTGTTTTGCAGTTTAGAGGAGATATCGCGATGCATACGCGGAAGGCAATAACGGAGGCAATTCGAAAACTCGGAGTCCAAACCGGTGACCTGTTGATGGTGCATGCCTCACTTAAAGCGATTGGTCCGGTCGAAGGAGGAGCGGAGACGGTCGTTGCCGCGTTACGCTCCGCGGTTGGGCCGACTGGCACTGTGATGGGATACGCGTCGTGGGACCGATCACCCTACGAGGAGACTCTGAATGGCGCTCGGTTGGATGACAAAGCCCGCCGTACCTGGCCGCCGTTCGATCCCGCAACGGCCGGGACTTACCGTGGGTTCGGCCTGCTGAATCAATTTCTGGTTCAAGCCCCCGGCGCGCGGCGCAGCGCGCACCCCGATGCATCGATGGTCGCGGTTGGTCCGCTAGCTGAAACGCTGACGGAGCCTCACGAACTCGGTCACGCCTTGGGGGAAGGGTCGCCCGTCGAGCGGTTCGTCCGCCTTGGCGGGAAGGCCCTGCTGTTGGGTGCGCCGCTAAACTCCGTTACCGCATTGCACTACGCCGAGGCGGTTGCGGATATCCCCAACAAACGATGGGTGACGTATGAGATGCCGATGCTTGGAAGAAACGGTGAAGTCGCCTGGAAAACGGCATCAGAATACGATTCAAACGGCATTCTCGATTGCTTTGCTATCGAAGGAAAGCCGGATGCGGTCGAAACTATAGCAAATGCTTACGTGAAGCTCGGTCGCCATCGAGAAGGTGTCGTGGGCTTTGCTCAGTGCTACCTGTTCGACGCGCAGGACATCGTGACGTTCGGCGTCACCTATCTTGAGAAGCACTTCGGAGCCACTCCGATCGTGCCAGCACACGAAGCCGCCCAGCGCTCTTGCGAGCCTTCCGGTTAGAGGCCGTCGACAATGATAATCTGGATCAACGGACCTTTCGGCGCCGGAAAGACGACTCTCGCTGAGCGGCTGCGCGATCGGCGTCCGAAATCGCTGATCTTTGACCCTGAGGAAATCGGGTTCGTGGTGAAAGAAACGGTCCCCATACCAGCGAGCGGAGACTATCAGGATCTCCCCTTGTGGAGGGGACTTACGATCGCTGCGGTCAGCGAGATTCGCAGGAATTACTCGCAGGACATCATCATCCCAATGACGCTCGTGCACCCGGACTATCTGACTGAGATACTCGACGGGTTAAGGCAGATCGACGATCAGCTGCTGCACATCTTTCTGATGCTTAACGAGGACCTATTGCGTCACCGGATCTCGAACCAGACCATGCATCCTGACCCGAATCGGAATGCGGAGATTCGAGAGTGGCGATTAGCGAATGTCGCCCGATGCTTGGCCGCAAGGGAACGGCTTCCGTCCACAACCCGTGTTCTCGATAGTGGTGCACACACCAGCGATGAACTTGCAGCGATGGTGCTCGACAGACTCGATCAGCGCACCTGATCGCCTTCGACGCCTGCGCAAAGGGTAGCGCGAGGGTGGTGGTCTCAGTCTGCTTTGCGATTATTCTCCTAAGCCGTACCGCCTGACGGTCGGTTTACGTGACGCGAATGGGCGACTTCCGTTTCGGAAAAGCACCACCGCGGCATAGAGACGCCAGCTGCCGAAGCCTCCGCCTTGAAGGGACACGAACCGTCGACCCGCAAGTTGGTCTACTAAGTGATTGAAATCCAAACGCTCAGGCAAGCGGGGTGTCGGCTGTAGCGTAACGTTAAATTATAGAACCTAAAGCTCCAAATGCTAAATGGTATCAAGGGGCCAAATAGCGGCGGCTACAGTCGCCGCCTTTAACGGATAACAACCCGCAACGACTTTCGAGCCTGATTGGCTTCGCACGGCCTAGACACCAGGGTTGCACATATTTCCAGCATACAATTACACTATAGCTGGATCAAGCCCAAGGTGCACGCCGTACTACGACGCACTTGATCTAAAGTTGGCCCTTATCTCATTGAGACGGATAAAGAAACTCCTCGCAAAGCTCGATTTGTGGCTTCAGCATCGCGGTTCGGCGGTGGACCGCCGTGGTCATCGGCTTCATCGGAGTGCTTCTCGTGGTCAAGCCGGGCTATCTGCCGTTCCAATTGGGTCATTTGGCTGCCATCGGCACCGGGCTGGCCACGGACGCGGCAATCATCATCCTCAGGCGCGTCGGCGGAAAGGTGAAGACCACCAGCATGCTGGGCATCAGTGCCCGGCGCTTGCAGCGCGGCTGAGGCACGACATATGAAGACGTAGCTGGAAACCCCCGTCAGGCCAAAATTGGCGACAGGGTCTAGATCCCTTATTCTAAAGCGCGGACCGACCCATAGTCGCTATTGGAGTGTCTCAAGCCGCAGGTCGTAGAAACGGCCGAGGCTCCTCAAATGATAGACGATGTCAGCAACAGATGGTCACGCTTTCCTTATCGCTGGCAGATTTTATCGACCACCTCACCAACACGGTCGAAGTCTTCTGCCAGCAGATCGCTCTCTGCAAAACATAGCAATCTTGTCCTACTGCGGTGTGTCCGGTTACGGTTCTCCCGCTCAAGAGCCTTTATCTTCTCGGCCGTGTCCGTCGGCAAGCCGGCCCTCCTGCCGGCATCGATCTCGGCCCTCTTTACCCAATCCAGTAGAGTGTGCGCCGAACAGCCGATCTTGGCGGAGATCGACTGGCAGGCAGTCCAGCGGGAGGAATGATCAGCTTCGTGATCCAACACCATCCGCACGGCACGCTCGCGCACCTCAGGGGAAAACTTGTTCGTCGTTTTGCTCGTCATGGCTCCATCCTATTTGGAAGTTGGAGCCTCCGGCAAACCCGGTGCGGTTCACCAGCGTACTTAGTGACGGTCGCATATTGCTCGGCCGCCACCGTCAGGCGCGATGCCTCGTTGACCTCGACCATCGACTCGAGCTTAGGCTTCATCCGCAACAGTCGATGCCAGCCTACTTCCTGATCGAGAACCTCCAATGCATTCCGGCCATACTCGTTCGCCGATTGTAGGGCAGTGATCGTGTCAAGGAACATGCGCAGAGCCTTGGCGGCGTCCGGCCGGGAGTCCATGTGCCGCTGCTTCTTCCGGTTGTTGGCCTGCGAGAACAGCCTACCCATCAGCTTGATGAACATCGTCACCGCATCGTCGGTCAGCTTCTGGCCTAGCTTGATGACTTGAGCCACGATCAAGGCGCGACGGCGGTTGGCGTTGAAGTCATTAGCCAACCACGCCGGCGTTGCGTTGCCTTCACGGATCATCTGGTCCCAACGACCCGAAGAAACGCGCTGCTGAAGTCTGGGATCGATATCTAACGCTCGCAGAAAGGCAATCCTCTCAGTCAGCCCAACCAGGTTCGAAGCACTTGGAGCTTCCGGCGCAGATCGCATCCAGTGAAAGCGCGTCTGGCCGATCGACGGGTCAACCTCCAGCAGCCCATCCAATGCCTCGAGCGTGGCAAGCGGCATTGCTTCGATCAATGCCCTTTCGGCCCGTCGACGAGCTATTGCACGGCCTCCGAGCCCAATCTTCTCGATTGAATGTAGAGACGGGAGAAGCGCGCTCCGATTCCGAAATGTACTGACGATCGTTGCCGCGATGGGCAGCCCTTTATCGCCATTGGCTGCGGCTTCTATTGCGGCTACAAGAGCGGCACGGCGATCTTCTCTGGTAGCAGCGTGAAGGCCGAGATATCGCATCAACGCTCGGCTGTGATCGAACCGTGTTTGTACACGGCTTGCGTAGAGGGTGTGGAGCCGCGCATCGACGCCGAGCTGGTCCGCCAGATAGTTGATCGCCGGCCCGGGCGGCTGCTCATTGTCCCACAAGAGCCGACTCGTTTGGCGCATCGTGCAGAGTTGAACCGCGAAGCCCAACTTGTTCTGTGGCCGACGGCGAAGTTCGCATTCCAGACGATCCGCCGGGTCCAGTGTAAAGTGCCGGAGAAGGCTTTCCTCGTCGGACGCTATTCCGAGCAGTGTCGTTGCTTCGTTATAACTGATAAGCCTTCGTCTCCCCACCTACATTCTCCCTTCGTGATCTCCGAGGGGAAGTTGGTCGGCAACAGCCGAGGCTTTTCAACCGGTCGGTCCAGTTCATCTACAGATCAATCCCGCGCGTTCGTGGTTCGTTCGGCCTTAGCGTGTCTGCGGGAACAGTTCTTGTTCCGACCCCTCTTCCAGAGCCCAACGCACCCGCAGGTCGCGCACAAGGCCGCGCGGCATTTCAGGAACCCAGTCGTAGGTCGTAAGGATTATCTCGCTCATTCGGAGTCTCCAAGAAACACGGGAAGCTTGTCGAGAAGGCCACTCCAGCCCTGCTCGTGACTTGTGCGGGTCTCTTCGTCGGGCAGGTGCTCGTGGGTCAGGGTCAGCACGGTTCCCCCTTCGAACGGCTCAAGCCGGAACGTCACCAGCGATGCCGGTCCCGCATCGGGACCCCACCACTGCATCATCAGCTCCGGCTTCGTAATAGCCGCCCAGACCTTGGCGGGCGCGGCCTTGATCCGGCGCACAATCGTTACACTCGGGAGGTGGCCAGTCATTGCTCTTCATCTTCTTCAACGAGCGCAGCAAGTCGATCTAGGCTTACCGTCCAGAAGCGTTCATACTGATTGAGCCACGCTATTGCGTCTCGCATCGGCGCGACCGAGAGGTTCACCGCCACGGTGCGGCCGGACTTGGTTCGCGTGATCAATCCGGCATCGGACAGAACGTCCAAATGCTTCGTCATACCGGGAAGCTTTAGCGAAAAGGGCCGTGCGAGTTCGCTGACCGAAAGCCCAGGTTCTGCCATTAGACGCTGTAGGACGCCCCGGCGTGTCGAATCTGCCAGCGCCCAAAATGTCCGGTCCATGTTAGATATATGATGCTTCGCCATGTAGCGAAGTATCTAAGCTTACGCGGGATAAGTCAATCCGCTATGCCTTGTCGCTCAAATCCTTGAACCCACATGACGCAGGTTTCGGGATTTGTGCGACAACACGTTTTGAATCCTTCGATCAGCGATGGAGGATCACCGCCGCCGGCTATCGGGAACAATCAAGTCTCAGTTGTCGATACCCACCAGATGTTGCCAGAACTGTCCTGGAGGCCGGCTCGCCTATCACCATCACCGCTGGATGACGGTGCTTGGATAACAGCGGCGCCTGCCGCTTTGGCTTGCTCGAAGGTCGCATCAACGTCTTTCACATAGACATGCAGCCATACGGGAAATCCCGGATACTGTTCATTCGCCTGCGAGATCATGACGACGCTGTCGCCGATCTGGATTTCGCCATGGCTTAGCGTTCCATCGGCGCGTTCTTCGGCGCGCAATACCTGCCCTCCAAGAAAACGCTTGGCAAAATCAATGACGGCCTCTGCTTCGTTTGCCATGAGATAGACGGATACATCCGGATGGCCTTTGGGTTTGTAGTTTTTCATGTCGTTCCCCATGTGTAAGAGAAGGAATTGCAGATGGGTGGCATCTCACCTCCTTCCGGCGATGGCATCTCAGTCGGTTGTTGCGCCAATTTTTATTGGCCTTTCCCTTCGTCTCCTCCTGCCAGCAAGGGCAGACTGCGACTGGTCGTGCCTTGCGCCAGGCGTTCAGAATGAGCGCGATGAGAAGCGTCTTACCAATGCCGCAGGGAGTCGACTCTGGCCGACTGCCTTTCGCGAAATTCCTAAAGCCTGCTCGCATGTTTCGGGAGTTGCGCGACAGCTACGGCATGTGGAGCTTGGTCAGAGTTCGCAGCCTATTCGCACGAGGTTTTCGTCGGGGTCGGATACGGCGAATTCATACATTCCCCATGGTTGTTTTTTGGGTTGATGCGCCAATCGCTCGCCTAGTTTAGAAGCGATGTTGTCTACATCCTGCGTGTAAATGTAGATTCCAAATGGGTTTCTTCCCGGAACGAGCCAATCCTTGGGAGCTATACTGAGATGAATAAATCCGCCCATGCCGTCAGAAAGAATGGCATAGTCATCTGTAGATGATTTCTCGTCTCGATTGAACCCAAGTAGCCCATAGAAATTCAATGATGCTTCAATGTTGTTACAAGGAACAACAGCGACTACCCTGCTAGTAGAAACCACTTTCTGTCCTCCCGTCAATGAAACGGACGCACTTCGACAGGTGCCCGGCAAGCGACGGCGGCCTTGCGCCCCCACGCCAGCGCTTCGTTCAGGTCGGCGGCTTCCAGTACCCAAAAACCGCCGACATGCTCCTTGGTCTGAAGATACAGCCCATCGGATGCGACGACTTGGCCATCGGGCTGCGCGCGCAACGACCTTGCGGTGCTCGGCGGTTGCAGTCCGCCAACGAAAATCCTGACACCAGCAGCCACCATCTCGTCGTTGAGCACGTCGATGTCGTGGGTCATCTCCTTGTCCTCGACGGCCGGATCGTAATCGTCGGGGTGGTGGATAGCAATCAAGTACTGCATCGTTCCTCTTTCTATAGTTGTCACCAAGTGCGATTGGTTTGACGGGTAGCCGGGACACTTTGCTAATCCTGACTAGGAAAGACCCAGAAAACTTGACATAAAGGTTGATGTCAACATACTTTCATACATGAACGGAATTTCCCTGACTTTCGCCACGACGCTTGACGTGCGCGACCGCTGCTTATGCCTGGCAGCGCAACGCGCCGCGCGGGCACTGGCACGTCGCTTCGATGAGGCGCTACGGCCTATGGGTCTGACCAACGGTCAGTTCTCTTTGCTAATGTCGCTCAACCGCCCAACGGCTCCGACGCTCAGCTCGGTTGCAACATTGCTCGCGATGGATCGCACGACGCTGACAGCGAATCTCAAGCCATTGGAACGACGGGGGCTTTTGACCGTATCGCAGGATACAAAGGACCGGCGCAGTCGGCTTTTGCACCTGACCGAAGCTGGCCGTCTACTGCTTGAAACGGCCCTGCCCGTTTGGATCGAAACCCACGATCTGATTGATCGGCAGCTAGCAGCTTACGACGGCGCGGAGCTTCGTGCCGCGCTGAACGCTCTGACTTAGCAAGATGCACATAGATGACGGACAACAGCCCCTCGCCCTGCGCCCCGACTATCATTTTCGATTATCGCACCGCTGCGTTTCCGCTGATACTATCGGCGGCTCGGCAACGCGCGACGGCTGTATCTGCTCTCCGGCCTTTTATCATTGCAGTGGACGGCCATAGCGGTGTCGGCAAATCCACCTTCGCACGACGCTTGGCTCGTGATCTTGATGGTGCCGTTATCGAAGGCGACGACTTCTACGATGGCGGGCTGGATGTAGGGTTGGACCCGCCGGAATCACGGGCGGCGCGTTGCATATCGGACGAGCAGCGCCGGGCGATCGAGCATATCACCGGCCCGGAGCGGATCGCGGCCGTTGTCGGTTATGCCGGCGCGGGCAAATCCACCATGCTCGCGGCGGCGCGCGAGGCGTGGGAGGCGCAGGGTTATCATGTCCACGGTGCGGCCCTGTCGGGCAAGGCGGCGGAGGGCCTGGAGGAATCTTCCGGCATCCAGAGCCGGACCCTCGCGTCATGGTCCCGCAGTTGGGAAAACCCACATAGTGGGGACCGCTATGCACTCGGCCGCGGTGACGTGTTCGTCATCGACGAGGCGGGCATGGTCGGGAGCCGCCAGCTCGCCCACTTTGTTGGCGAGGCCGAGGCGCGTGGGGCGAAGATCGTCCTTGTGGGCGATCACGAGCAGCTACAGGCTATCGGGGCGGGCGCACCGTTCCGGGCGATCACGGAAGAAATCGGCCATGCCGAGCTTTCCGAAATCCGCCGGCAGAGGGTGGACTGGTAGCGGGAGGCTTCCGTTGACTTCGCCACGCATCGCACGGCCGAGCCTGTTTCTCCGGGGCGGCTTTCGAGGGGGAATGATGAAAGACCTGAAACGATCCGGGCTAACCCGTGAACAATGGTCGGCGATGACGCTCTACGAGAAGTTCGAACAGGTCGTCATTTTCGTCCTCAGCGCCATCATTGCGGTTATCGTCGTGGCGTCGGTTTGGGCGCTGATGCGCGAGGTCGTGAACCGGTTGGTCTTGGGAGCGTTCGACACGCTCGATTACGCCACCTTCCAGGTGGTGTTCGGAATGATCTTCACCGTTGTAATTGCGCTCGAGTTCAAGCGCTCCCTTCTTGTGGCGACAGAACGCAGCTTCGGCATTCTCCAGGTCCGCACGATCGTGCTGATCGCGCTCCTCGCGATCGCGCGCAAATTTATCATCCTCGACCTTGGCGAGACGGAGCCAGCCAAGATTGCCGCCCTTGCGGGCGCGGCTCTTGCGCTCGGAGCAGTCCACTGGCTGGTGCGCGATCAGGACCGGCGCGAAGAGCCCGGTGCTAAAAATGCCGAAGGCGATCAATGAGCCGAAGCGTTTTCGTTCGACTTGTTTCATCAACCTCTGCCGCACTCATCATCATAATTGTTTAGCAGAAATTTTTTATCATGCCGAGCCACGCGCCGTCGCTTCCCGCGGAGACTTGGCGGCGTTCGAACAAAGCACCATCACAGTTTTCAACGCCACTCGAGACAGTGCGTCTCCATCGCGACAACCGAGCGTATAGTCGATCCCTAAACCCGGAGTGCCTATGACGGTCCGCGTGGGAACGGCTCGCGGTTCATTTGGGGCGAACTCTAATCAATTTTTCGGCCCACTCATATGCTCTCTAATTGAAACCAACACGCTCTCTGGAGTGAACCCCTCGGGCTGCGACCTTTTTCATGGAACAAGGTTGGACTCCGCTCGTTCATTGCTGGTCACAAACGATCTGGAACCCGCATGGCCGAGCCTGACAAGAAACTATCGCTGATCGAAGAACAGCTTGTCATCGACAAGCGCGCCGTGAGCGACGGCCGCGTTCGCGTGAGCACCAAAACCGAGTTTGTCACAGAAGCAGCGGAAGCACGCCTCGACAGCGAGAATGTCGAGGTGACGCGTGTGGCAATCGGACGTGAAGTGTCAGAAGCGCCGGGTGTTCGCACGGACGGTGACGTGACCATTGTACCCGTGATGGAGGAGGTTCTCGTTGTCGAGAAGCGTCTGATGCTGGTCGAAGAGATCCATATCCGCCGCGTCGCCACCACCGAGGACGTTTCCATTCCGGTCGAACTGCGCAAGCAACGTGCCAGCATCGAGCGCGACGACCCCTGAGCTAATTATCAATCCGAGAAAAGGAGAAACTCATGACCTACAGCGAAACCACATCGTCATACGGCGCCTCGTCATCGAACACGGTGACGGCCTTCTTCGAAAACCGCAGCGATGCGGATGCCGCCGTCGAACGCCTTGTCGAAGCCGGGATTGCCCGCGACGGCATTCGCGTCGTCGCCGGCAAGGAGTCTACAACCTCGACTGAAGTTGCCTCCGAGCACAAGGGCTTCTGGGAGAAGCTGGAAGACTTTTTCTTTCCCGACGAGGACCGCGCCGTCTATTCCGAAGGTCTTCGCCGCGGTGGCTATCTTGTGACGGTCAGCAACGTCACCGCCGCCTCTTATGACAAGGTTATCGATATTCTCGATGACGAGGGCAGCATCGATCTCGATCAGCGCGCCGAGAGCTGGCGCTCGGAAGGCTGGAACCAGCAGGAGACCGTGAGTTCGTATGGCGCCTCCGCCAATCGTGCCAGCGCAACCGGAACGGCAGCTCTGGACGCCGGCCGTGAAGAGGTTATCCCGGTGGTCGAGGAAAAGCTTCGCGTCGGCAAGCGTGACCTCAACCATGGCCGCGTGCGTGTCCGTTCTTACGTGGTCGAAAATCCTGTCAGTGAACAGGTATCGCTGCGCGACGAGAACGTCAGCATCGAGCGCCGCACGGTCGACCGTCCGGTAACCGAAACGGAGAACGCCTTCGTCGACCGTACGATCGAGGCCGAGGAGCATCATGAGGAGGCGATCGTCTCGAAGGATGCGCGCGTTGTCGAAGAGATTGCTCTGCGCAAAACGGCCGAACAGCGCGAGGAGACCATCAGCGACAGCGTCCGCCGCACGGAGGTGGAAGTCGAAGATGAACGATCCGACCGTATTGTCCGCAAGGGCGTTGACTGAGGCCGGACGAAGCGCTTTCAGTTAAACTCAGGCAGTTGCGCCGGTCACGGCCTTCCAGTGCGCCATGGCGCGGATCCGATGAATGTGGGTGGCGAAGCCAGACGGAATGGGCGATGATATGCGGTGGGAAACGGTGGTTCTTGTAGCTGATGGTCGGCGTGCTCATCACGTCCGGATATCCGTCAACCGTTAAGCCACGAACAACGTGACAACGTCTCCGCAAGGACTAATGGAAGGCTCTTCGTTTGATGAAGCTGCAGTTCGAGGCCGGCGATCCCATCGCCGGTCTTTTTTTGTCTCTTGTGACACGGGAACCGATCTTCACTTGCGGCGTTAGTGTGGCACTCACGTTCCCGTGATGAAGAGGATGCACCATGACCGAACCTGTCTCCGTCCACGTGTCGCGCGAAGCGGCTTATGTCGACCCCTCCCTTACAGCCACATTGCACAAGGTGTCTTGGGGCGCGATCTTCGCCGGGGTCGTCCTGGCGCTTGCCGTCCAGTTCCTCCTCAATCTTCTGGGAGTGGGCATCGGCGCCGCCGTGATCGATCCCGCAACCTATGATAACCCGAATGCAAGCACCTTTTCCATAGCCGGTGGCGCGTGGTTCGTTGTGGCCGGCATTATTGCTTCCTTCGTCGGCGGTTATGCCGCCAGCCGCCTGTCCGGCCGTCCGAGCCGCTCGACCGGCGGCTATCAAGGTGTAACCACCTGGGCTGTCACCACTCTTGTCATCCTCTACCTGCTGACCACGTCGGTCGGTGCTCTCATGGGCGGAGCGTTCAGTGGTCTGTCCAGCATTGTCGGTGGCGTTGGCCAGACGGCCGCGACCGCTGCCACGGCGGCAGCCCCTGCCCTCGCCAACTCGGCCAACCCGATGGCGGGGATCGAGCAACAGATCCGCAATGCGTCCGGCGGCAACGATCCGGCAGCCCTGCGTGACGCTGCGGTGTCGGCGGTCCAGGCTGCCGTGACCGGTGACCAGGCAAAGGCCGCAGATGCCCGCAATCGTGCCGCTGATGCGATCGCCAAGGCACAGAACATCCCGATCGATCAGGCCCGCACCCAGGTCGAGCAGTACGAGAAGACCTATCGCGACAATGTTGCTGCGGCCAAGCAGCAGGCGCTCGAGGCGGCGCAGACGGCCACCAAGGCAGTGTCGGCCGGCGCGATCCTGGGCTTCTTCGCCCTCCTGCTCGGGGCTGTGGCGGCCTGGTTCGGCGGTTCCTACGGCACGAAGAAGGCGTTGCTTCTGGCGGAAACCACCACTCGCCGCACGATTTGACAAGATGAAGGCCGCCGGAAACGGCGGCCTTCTTCCTTGCTTGACCTTTCTCCAATGAAGCCTCTCCATCCACCGGGTGGAGAGTCTCTCCCTAATTTATCGGTAGCCTCCATGCAGAATGCCTTTCGGTACTTTTCACTGACCGCCGCTCTAACGCTCTGTTCCCCAGCCTTTGCAGCGCCGATCGACGCACAAGCCGTTAATACCGCGGCGATCGCGTCCCTTCCGATCGAGGCGCCGGCGGAAAAACAGACCGAGCCCAATCCCGCCATCGTGCATCTGCAGGTCCTGCTCGACCGGGCTGGTTCATCGCCGGGCGTCATCGACGGTTATTTAGGCGACAACCTGACGAAAGCGATTGCCGGTTTCGAGGCGCTTCAGGGTCTGCCAGTGGATGGGAAGCTCGATCCCGACGTACTGGGCCGTTTGACCGATGATGCCCCGGCCATCCAGGCCTATGCCATCACGCAAGAAGACGGAGAGGATATCGTCGAGAGCATTCCAAAAGACTATGCCGAGCAGGCGAGGATGGAGCATCTCGGCTATACCAGCATTGCCGAGAAGCTGGCCGAACGTTTCCACATGCATATCGCGCTGATCAAGGCCCTCAATCCGACGGCGGCCTTCAAGCCGGGCGAAACGATCGCTGTCGCCATTCCCGGCGCTGCCAGGACCGGATCGGTCAAGCGGATCGAGGTTCATCGCAAACTGGCGCAGGTTTTTGCTTTTGCCGAAGGCAGCTCGCTGCTCGCGGTCTATCCAGCGACAATTGGCAGTGAGGACAGTCCCTCACCGACCGGTACTCACAAGGTTAAGGGCGTGTCGCGAATGCCGACGTACACCTACAATCCGAAGATCAATTTCCAGCAGGGCAACAACAAGAAGATCCTTGAACTGCCGAGCGGGCCGAACGGTCCTGTCGGGACAGTCTGGATCGACCTCACCGAACCGACCTACGGCATACACGGCACGCCTGAACCGGAACTGATAGGCAAGGTCGGATCGCATGGATGTGTTCGGCTGGCCAACTGGGACGTCGAGGAACTGGCCGGCATGGTCAAGCCGGGCGTCATGGTCGAATTTGTCGAGTAGGGCCGGCTTACCACTATGCCGAACCCACAGAGGGATCGTCCCATGAAACGAACGCCTAAGCCGATAATGGCGTGGACCGATCTCGGTTTGAAGCTGGTTGAGCGTTTTCTCGGTCCCGTGGTCATGGCGCAGACCGCACGCATGATGCTGGTCGATCCGCCGGGGCGCGAGCAACGCTATTATAGCGGTTTCGCCCCAAGGCTGACTCATGGGGACGCTGCCCTCGTCAAGGCACAGCATTTTCTTCAGGCAAGTGAAGGTAAGGAGGCACGGCTTGCGGTCTTGGCCGAACAGGCAGGGTTGGAGGAACGCACCTTCCTGCGCCACTTCCAGAAAGCCACGGGAATGACGGCAACCGACTACGCCCAACGCCTGAGGATCGCCAAGGCACAAGAGCTGTTGCAGTTCGGACAGTTGCCGGTGGAGCGTAAGCATCCGAGCAGCCACGCGGCATGAGCACGCGCGAGTTAGGCAAATCGGGCTATAGTGATGAGGTTGCTGCGGTTAGGCTTTCCGGCGTGATCGACGCGCCCATTTCGCAGCCAGGTTTTCCACGGCTCTGTTGAGATCAGCGAAGGCTGCATTGTTTGGGTCGAAGTCTTTGGCGCCCGACCATTCGACAAGTTCGGCGTGCCGTTCATGAGCGGGGTCGGCGAGCGCCTCGCGGAACTCCTGGTATCCCCACGGACCGCCAACGTCTTCAGGCGGGCAGCGCCCCGTTGCCTCGATCAGCATTGGATCTGCAAGCGCGACGACAGGGAACGTGCGCTCGATCTTGATGCTGTGCGTCCAGCCGTCGCCGAAGTCATAGTGGTATTTGAAGGATTTCGCACCGGTGTCCTGGATTGCCGACAGGAGCGAGATCTTGCGGGCATCGAGTGGACCATCCCCCCATTCCTGGTCGGGCAAACCAAAGCCAACGTCACGGATCTGGAATTCGTAGAGGTGGGTGTTGGTCCACCCCATCGCAGCCTGCAATACCTCATGCAGCCGGCTGAGCCGGATGCGCCACGGCACGACAATGCGCCGCATCACGGTCGGTTCGACATGATCAAGGGTGACCTTCAGACGGACGAGAGAAGAGGCCATCGTCAAGCTGCCAGCATGAGGGCGGAGTTTTTGCCCTGGCGTATCCGCTTCCACTCCCAGGGAAGCAGTTCCGGCAAACGCGAGGCCGGCAGGTCGGCGATGCGAGCAAGGACATCGGCGAGCCAAGCCTTCGGGTCTACGTCGTTCAGCCGTGCGGTCATGATCAGGGTGAGCATGATGGCAGCGCGATCTGCGCCGCGGTCGGAACCGGCGAAGAGCCAAGCCTTTCTTCCGCAAGCCACGCCGCGCAACGCTCTTTCCGCGCAATTGTTCGTCATGCAGATCCTGCCGTCGTCGGCATAGCGGGCAAAGTCAGCCCAGCGCGACAGCATATAGTCGATCGGTCCGGCCGCCGGCGATGAGCGTGATAGGCTGGCCCGCTCGGTGCGTAACCATTCCTCCATATCGCCAAGTAGCGGCTTGCTCTTCTCCTGCCGGACCGCAAGCCGCTCGGCCGCGCTCAGACCGTTGATGTCGCGCTCGATGGCAAACAGAGCATCGATGCGCTTCACCGCCTCGAGGGCTACCGGCGAGATCGGCTTGGTACCTTTGCCGCGCCGAGCATTGCGAGCGACATCGGCCAGTTCGAAGAACTTCCGCCGCGCATGGGCGAAGCAGAACGCGGGCGTTGCCGGCATCTGCCTCTTCGTCAGATCGAACAGCGGATTGAAGCCGTTGTAGCAATCCGCCTGAAGAATGCCGCTGAAGTCGGCCAGATGCCTTTGCGGGTGCTCGCCGCGCCGATTGCAGGAGGCGTAGAAGACCGCCGCCGGCGGCGCAGGGCCGGCGAATGGCTGATCGTCGCGCACGTAAACCCATATTCGCCCGGTCGTGCATTGGCCCTTGGCCAGGATTGGGATCGTCGTGTCGTCACCGTGAAGCCGCTCGGCCTGGAACACATGTGCCTCGATCAGATCAAATATCGGCTTGAGGGCGAAGGTAGCGTGACCGACCTGATCGGCCAGGGTCTGGGTCGACAGATCGATACCCTCACATTTGAACCGCGTGCTCTGGCGGTTCAGCGGGATGTGCTGCCCGAACTTGTCGAAGACGATCGTCGCCAGCAACTGAGGACCGATAAAGCCGCGCGGAGTGGCATGGAACGGTGCGGGAGCCTGACTGATCGCCTCGCAATCGCGGCAGGTAAACTTCTCGCGCACCGTCTCGATAACCTTGAAGCGGCGTGGGATCTCCTCCAACGTTTCAGTCACATCCTCGCCCAGCTTCGACAGCCGCGAGCCGCCACAGCAGGCGCATGCCGTCGGCGCTTCGACAACGATGCGTTCGCGCTCGACGTCTTCAGGCCACGGCTTGCGCACCGGACGCTTGCGGGCAAAGGCGCGTACGGACTGCGTTTTGGCCGCGGCCTCTTGGGCGCCCAGTTCATCCTCGGCGGCCGACGCCACGAGCTCTTCGAGCTGCAATTCCAACTGATCGATCAGCCGCTGCGTGCGCTCACGGCGCGGGCCGTGCTTCTCGCGCTCAAGTTTGCCAAGCAGCAATTGCAGATGTGCGTTTAGCGCCTCGATGCTCGATAGCCGGGCCTTTGCGTTGGCCGCTTCCGCCTCAGCTTGCAGTCGCGCAGCACGTTCGGCCAGCAGCGCCGCATGAGCACTTGCAAGGTCCGATGGCAGGGTAAGCGGCGGCAATGTCATAGCGACATTGAATCAGATTTCTCAACATTTTCAATGCAAGAATGCAGTCAGACCCGGCTGGGGCGCCAGGTCTCCTGCGGCGCGCGCCAGTCAATTCCTGACAGCAGATAGGAAAGCTGCGCCGTCGAGATCGGCACCGCGCCACCGTCGGCAGAAGGCCAGATGAACTTGCCTCGTTCCAATTTTTTCGTGAACAGGCAGGCCCCCTGGCCATCGTGCCAAACGACCTTGATCAGGTCACCGCGTTTACCCCTGAAGCAGAACAGATGACCGCCCAGCGGGTCGTGCTTCAGCACTTCCTGCACCCGTAACGCTAGCGACGGGAACCCACATCGCATATCCGTATAGCCCGTCGCCAGCCAAACCCGGACGCCTGTCGGGATCGGAATCATCGCAACGTCTCCAGCGCGCGCAGGATGCGCAGCAGCGCATCGACGTCGACCTCTCGATCGACAATGACACGTCGACCGTTCGTGCTCAGCACCTCCATGCGACCGCTACCCACTACCGAAGCCGATGCGGCCGAAACGGGAGCTGGCACGTCCGGTGTGATCACTGCGGGCACGAAGCCTTCGATCCGATTGCGGCAAAGGCTGCCGGACTGCGCCAACTGACGCCAACGGTACAATTGTGAGCGCGAAACCCCGTGCTTCTCTGCCGTCGCGGAGACCTGGCGACCATCGCCAGAAAAGCCTTCCTCGAGAATTTTGAACTTGGCCTCGGCGGTAAAGCGCCGCCGACGCCTTGTGTCGATGATTTCAAGCCGGCTCACCGGTGTCCGAAAACTGTCCTTATGCCTGTCCATAGCGACAAAACGACAGATTCATCTCAACCGCTCAAGGCGGCGCTCCTCGGATGCTTACGGTGGAGCGCATCGCTTGGGAGGTCGGCTATTCCGATCCGGGCGCATTTCGCAAAGTCTTCTTACGGATCGTTGGCCTGTCGCCCGGAGAATACCGCCAGCGATTCCGGGCGTGATCGTGGTCTTCAATCGTCGGGTTGTCGCATAACTCCTAAGTTTTGCGACAAAATCACCGGCGCTGAATTTTCAGGGAAATATCTGTCGCAAAAGTCGCGTGCGAAAGTCAGACCTGCGCGACTGACTTTTGCGACACGTCGCGGCCCGGATTCCGGGCCGCTGCGGACGTGGTGCAGGTTTCAGGAGTTGCGCGACTACAGCCTACGCTGTCTGTCGAGTATCGGCGGCAAGATAGCCGGCCAAGCCGTCCAGCAACGCGCCCCATCCGTGCTCGCGGCCTTCAACGCCGTCGCTGGGTGGAATTACGCACATCTGTTCGGTGTATTTAAGTCGCGTGCCGCCTTGTTCAGCCTCTAAAGTGATTGTTGCCAGCGAAACTGTATGGACGCGCCCGTTCACCGCCATCGAATAGGCTAGCACGATGCGTTCGCCTTCCTTGATCTCAAAATAGCGGCCTTCGCTGGTGTGCTCGCCCATTGAATTGCGAAATCCGCTCCGCTCGATGCCCCCGGGAAAGAAATCCATCTCCAGCTCCTTGCTACCGAGCCAAGCTGCTTTCTTTTCCCGAATACTCCAGGCAGCCCAGACGTGCTCCTTGCAATTCGGGTAGAGGCGTTCGAGCGTAAATTCGCGATGGTGTTGAGATTGCTCGCCCATCAATTATCTCCCTGTGACAGAAAAATTTCCAGATTATCGAGGCGATGCTCCCATTGCCTGCGATGCTGGCTGACCCATTCGTCCACCCATTGCAGCGCATCTGGCGTCAGTGTGACCAACCGCACGCGGCCCCTTTTTTCTGACCGTACTAACCCGGCGCTCTCCAACACCTTCACATGCTTGAGAAAGGATGGACCTGCCATTTCGAACGGCTTGGCGAGTTCAGAGATAGACGCTGGGCCCATTGCTAGGCGCTCGACGACCTTGAGCCGGGTCGTGTCCGAAAGCGCGGCGAAAATCGTGGGTAGTTGAGGATGAAAGGTAGCCATTAGGCTATGTAATACAGATCAACTGCTCCGTCAAGTAAGATAGTTGTGTGGCTACCTGTTGGCGAAGAGTCGCGAAAATCCCGAAACTCGCGACAATCGCAGAATTGGGATTTTCGCGACGGGTTCCACCCGCTAGGGTCAGGACTCATTGCTCATAGCCAGAAGATAACGGTCGCAGCGAGAGCGATGGCGGAGAGAAAGGCCATTGGGCACCGGTCGTAACGCGTAGCGACACGCCGCCAGTCTTTGAGACGCCCGAACATGATCTCGATCCGGTTGCGCCGTTTGTAGCGGCGTTTGTCGTATTTGATGGTCTTCTTGCGGGATTTTCGACCTGGAATGCAGGGAGTGATCCCCTTCGCCTGTAAAGCGTCACGATACCAGTCGGCATCATAGCCACGGTCGGCCAGCAACCATTTGGCCTTGGGAAGTTCATCAAGCAAGGCGGCAGCACCGGTGTAATCGCTGACCTGGCCTGCCGTTATGAAGAAGCTGATCGGGCGACCACTCGCATCCGTTACGGCATGAAGCTTGGTGTTCATGCCGCCTTTCGTGCGTCCAATCAGGCGGCCCGCGCCCCCTTTTTTACCCGCAAGCTGGAAGCCGTGCGGTGGGCCTTGAGATAGGTCGCATCGATCATGATGGTCTTGTGCTCTGCGGCTTCAGGCACGGCCAGACCTTCCATCATCTGGATAAATACGCCCTTGTCGCCCCAGCGTTTCCAGCGGTTATAAAGCGTCTTCGCCGGGCCATATTCCTTCGGCGCATCACGCGAACGCAGCCCGTTGCGGTTGACGAAGATGATGCCGCTCAGAACGCGTCGATCATCAACGCGCTGGCGGCCATGGCTCTTGGGGAAATAGGGCTGAAGACGAGCCATTTGCTCGTCCGTCAGCCAAAACGAATTACTCATCAGTCGGGCTCCTATACGCCCATCTGAATCACAGCCGTCAGTTCAAATCAATGGGTCCTGACCCTAGGAGCCAGCACTTGGTTCATCGCGTCGGAGAATTGGAGATCGGCCTCCTGCATGCACTGGATGCCCTGCTGCAAGAAGAAAATGTGACACGAGCTGCAGCACGTTTGAACATCACGCAGTCTGTTCTGTCTGGTCGTCTCAACAAGCTCAGGCATATACTGAACGACCCGCTGTTCACACCAGCTTCGGCTGGGCGGGGCGTCACGGCAACGCCTCATGGCCATGGCCCTCACTCGCGCAGAAGTCGGCTGGATCCGCCAACGTCGAGATGTTGTACAACCCGAAACGCAAACACGTCAGGAACGGGATGCTGTTGCCCGTCGAGTTCGAGAAGCAGCAGAAAATCTAACCCGAGGGCGTCTACGAAACTCGGGGCTATTCATTAAAATGCCTCAGCTTATGTAGGCCCGGCCGCCCTGTCGGGCGACCGGTGGGCTGGCGTTCACTCGATCAAATCGTAGCTGATAAGATCGAATTGCGGCGTATCGCCCTTGAGGAAGCTTTCGCGCACCACGAAAGAATATGTCTTGCCGACCTCGAGCGACACCGGCATCAGCGCCGCCGCCGTCGGGTTGACATAGACCAGCACGTCGCGCCCCTCGGCAGAGCGCACATGCATGGCCGGGCCGACATTCTTCTCGTGGATATCGTTGACATCCAGAACCTTGTCGCCGCGGCTCGGCGCCATGGTGACGATCTTTGCGCGCAGGCGGGCGAGCCTGTTTGCGGTCGGGTCCTTGGCCGGATCGTAGGAGGCACCGGTTTCCTTGAGGACGGCATCGGCCTTCTCGGCGGTCGCGATCATCTCCTCCAGGCTCCGGAACCGCACATGCCATTCCATATAGCCGGTGTCGCGCATGATGCGGTCGGCGGTATCGGCGAGCAGTTCGCCCGCTCCGGCCGGGTTCATGCCGTTCTCCAGAAGGCCGAGGATGCGGCCGAGGGATTCGCGAAGGCGGCTCGTGTCCTTGTACTCGACGATGAGCCCCGCACCGAGCGCGATGCCCGCCGCATTGGAGCCCGGCGCAAGCACCAGCACCGCTCCGTTGCCGACCTCCAGCTTGCCGACACGCAGCTGGCGCATCGCATCCAACGCATACTGGTCGGCGCTGCGGCCCTGCAGGTCCTTGGCGATGATGGTGACGATCTCGATATTGTTCGTCTCCGCGAAATCGAAGGCGGCCTTGGCCAGCTTTTCGCGCAACGCCGGCTCGAACAGGCCGAATTCGTCATAGACGAAGCGGTCGAACTTCGAGGGCGTGCTTGCGGCATCGAGCTTCGGCACATGGTCCATGACGGCACCCGCCAGCCGCTCCAGCGGCTTCTTCTTTTCAACGGGCGCGCTCTTGGCCGTCGCCATCGCCGTGTTGATGGCATCGACCGTTTTGCTCACCGCATCGATATCGGCGCCCGGCTTGGTCAGTTCCCCCATCGCCTCAATCAGCCGTGCCTCCAGCTCCTCGCGGGTGAGGCCCGCCAGATCCTGCGATGGCTCGCTACCGCCCGAGGGGGCTAGCGCGGCATTGCCGTCCTGCGTACCCGCGGCAAGTCCGGTCGTCGCCGCGCCGGTTTCCACCTTGGTCCCGGTGCCCGCATCCGGCTGCGGATCGGCGGCGGCGACTTCCGCGCCCCCGCATTGCGGGCCAGCCTGCTGTTCGCAGGATTCCGTCCAGCCGGCCTCGATGGCGACGAGGCGCTTCTTACGGCCGGGATGGGTAGGGCCGTCCTCCTCCGGGATCAGCGTGCTGATCGCCTTGGTCGCATCGTTCAGCGCCGCGCCCATCTTGTAGAGCACGAAGCCGGAGAACTTGTCAGCCTCCAGCTCGATCGGCGGCTGGCTGCCGCCGGGCAGCAGCGTGTGCCCGGATAGGTGATGGCCGATCTCGTGCGCCATGATGGAAATGCTGGCCCAGTCGTTGTTGATCGTCGCCTCGCGCACCTGTTTCATGAAGGTGGCGTTATAGGCGATGACGCGCTCGGGCACGCCCTCGCTGCCCATGACGATGAGCGCCGCCGCATTGGGCACCTCGCCCTCCACCACCTTGAAGTTCTGCGGCAGGCCGGTGAAGCGCATGATGTTGCGCACCGCTTCCCTGCCGTCCGTGCCGTCGGAGCCGGCCAGCGCGCGCGGATCGACCTTGAAGGCTTGGCCGTCATAGGAACAGGCCTGCAGGAGATCGCTGAGCTCGGCGGCGAGCTCCTCCTCGCTCGGCTTCTTCGTTTCCGCCTCCGCGACCAGCACGGCGCGGTCCTGTTCTTCGAGACGGCTGAACATGTCGTCGCAGATCGCCGCATCGTTGGGGATCGGCGTCAGGAGACCGCCCCTTGCTCCAAGAATGGGCGACGTGCCGGCCTCGACGGCAGTCGTCAGGGCAAGCGTTGCGGCGGAAAGGCCGAGCATGAATTTCCAGGTTCGCAGGTTCATCACCATTGATTTCCTCCTCGTTGTAAACAGCGGTTTCGCCGCATCCGCCTCAGGTGAGCTGGGCCATGACGATCCGGATCACCGCGCGCCCGTAGAGATAGAGCGCGCCTTTCTTGACGGCGTAGAACACGATGGTGCCGATGAGCGGCCACCACCATTGCCGGCGAAGATCGATTGCAAAGAACTGCGTGAAGGCGGCGAAGACGATGCCGGCCTCGATCCAGCTCATGTAGTAGCCGGAGATGGCGCGGTGCGCCTTCACCGCGTCGATGCCGGTCCACCAGTAGAGCGGCAGGAGATTGACGATGTTGGCCATCAGGATGACGAAATGCGTATAGGTCGCCAGCACCAGATGCTCGACCACGTTGAAACCGTCGCGGCGCCGGAAAACGATGAGCGAGGCCGTGAGGATCGCCAGGATGCCGATGGAGAAGGACCATTTGGAATAGTCCTGAACCAGCGCGATCGCCTTGCTGAGGCCGGGACTGGCCGAGCCGAAGAAATCCGTCTGGTGGATGACGACGAGCAGCAGCACGATCGCCGTCAGCAGCAGTTTCAGGGGGTGGACATGTTTCTTGCGCTCGCCCAGTACATAGGCGCGCGCCACCCGACCGGGCCGCAACGTCACGTTCAGCGCCGCCTTGACCATGTCGGCCTCGAACCAGCGCAGCTTGTCCCAGGCCTCGTCGCGCACCTCGCCCCAGCCGAAACGCCGCGCTTTCTTCTGCCCGCAGGCCGGGCAGAAGGGAGACTGCAGCTCACCGCCGCAATTGCGGCAGACGGGCGCCTCGAAATGCCCGGCAAGCGGGCGCTGCGGATCGATCATGGGGTATCGCCGTTGATTGTCGGCATGGAAGGCTCACAGGCTGGAGGTTCGCGTCCACCCTCATAAATTGCGCGCGCCTGCCGGGCAAACGGCCCTTCCCGGCATCTTTGCGTTTTGCCCCCTTTTTCCATAAGCACTACAGTCCTGACGGCGCGGCGCCGCGCGCCGCTGGCAGGCAAAGGGATATGGGCATCCATGAAGACACAAGCGTGCATGAAAACGCTGTCACCCGCCGGAAGTTGCTCTCTCGCAGGTTCTACGTGCTGCAGGCGCTGTTTATTCTGCTCGCCATGAGCATTTCTCTCGCAAGCCTTGTCTGGTTCGCCCGTTTCGGCGGCTCGCTCTGGTGGCTGGTGGCCGCCGATCTACTCCTCCTTGCCGCCTGCTACCAGGCGCTGGCAAGCCTCCTAGAAACGGTAGCGCCGCTCATCGCGGCGTTGGATATGCCTGACGCCACTACCGAAAGAGCTTTCCCCTTTCATGAAGTCTTTGGACGCGAACTTCGGACTGTCCGTCAAAAAGATAAAAACCAGCCGTGCAGACTGAGTGCGCCACGCTGTGCCGCAAACGCACTCAAAGTTGACGCTTAACAATGACAGCGGCGATCAAGGTCTCTTAACGCCGCGTGCACCTCGTCGATCGAAACCGGACTGGGCGTTCCCGGCAGGTGCCGCAGGGACGGTTGCGAATCCACCGCTCGGCATGACTGACGATGCGTCCTCCCGATACAAACGCCACCGCTTTCCAGCCGAGATCATCGCGCATGCGGTATGGCTCTATTACCGGTTCCCGCTGAGCCTGCGCGATATCGAAGACCTGCTTGCCGAGCGCGGCATTGCCGTCTCGTTTCAGACCGTCTCAGAATGGACGACTAAGTTTGGCCTGAAATTCGCCCACCAACTCGAGCGGCGGTCGATCGGCAACTTCGCAGACAAATGGCATCTCGATGAGATGGTCGTATCGATCAAGGGCAAGAAATACTGGCCGTGGCGCGCCGTCGATGCCAACGGCTACGTTCTCGATGCTCTGCTGCAAAGCCGCAGAAACAAGGGAGCCGCTCTTCGGCTGATGCGCAAATTGTTGAAGAGCCAAGGTGTTGCGCCGCGCGTGATGGTGACAGACAAGCTGCGTTCTTATTCCGCCGCAAAGCGAGAGATCATGCTGGGGATCGAACACCGTTCGCACAAAGGGCTCAACAACCTCGCAGAAAATTCTCACCTTCCCGTTCGACGACGAGAGCGACGCATGATGCGGTTCAAGTCGGCAGGTCAATGCCAACGTTTCGTCTCAACCCACGGCCAAATTGCCAATCTTTTCCAACTTCATCGAAAACACCTGAATGCCGCTGATCATCGCCAACTCCGCGCCCTCCCCAGCGCAACCTGGCGTGAGATCGCGTTGCCGATCCAAGCCTGAAATTCAGGACAAAGAAATGATTGCGTCCTACGTCAGGTTAAGGCGACGCCACCCCACTTGGAGCCCAAAGTACTAGTTACTGCACTATGCGCGAATGTCGGCCATCAATGATACTACGCCTACACACGCGCAATCTCACGGATCAGATCATTTGTCTCTGGCCTCGTCGTTTGGTGCCGATAACGAAGAGCAGAAACAGTTCGCGAAATTTCAAGGCCGTCGATGAGTATCGAAACGAGGCCCCTATCTGCTGGAATTGCCGTGGTTGGCAAAATCACCGCGCCTAATCCCTGCCGCGCGAGTTCGACTAACCAATCCACGCGATTTGACCGATAGGCCGCGTAGAGTTCGTGACCTTGGTCTGCACATGCCCCATGCAACGCATCCCGCATTTCGCAATTGGGTCGATCGAGCATGTCAGTTTCAGCGAGTGTCGAAAGAGAAATAGCGTCTCGTTCAGACAACGGGTGCGACTTGGACACCACAACCTTGTAGGACTCGTCATAGAGCTGGTCTATTCGATAGAGGTCTTCACTGACCGTCGCCGCTGTGACAACGACGTCAAATTCACCCTCTCGCAATCCGGCCAGAAGCTTGGAGGCAGACGCCACGATCAACTCTATTTCGGCTTGCGGCAATCGTGTACGGAAGCGTTGCACGGCGGCTGAAATCCGGTTGTGACCAATCGTTTCGCCAACACCGACAGAAATAGGAACCCGCTCTAGTCGCGTGTGGCGGACGGCTTCTGCCTTAGCTGCCTGCGTTTCGTCATGCGCTTTCTGTAGCCTTGGCTGCATGAGTTTTCCGAGTGCCGTCAACCTGCATCCCGCGCGGTCCCTGACAAACAGATCACCCCCGAGCTCGTGTTCAAGTTTCTTGATCGCGGTCGTCAAGGACGGTTGCGAAACATTTGAGGCGCTAGCGGCATGGGTGAAGTTGCGATGCTGGCAGACAGCCAAAAAATACCTGATCTGGTTCATCTCCACTGCCACAGTCTCCGTCACTTTCCGCCATGAGGTTCACCATAGCACATGTCTATCAAAGAATAGAAGTTCGGGATTGGTGCCTGAGGCATTCGGCATGGGAAAAGGGTGCATCGAAACCAAACACAACGACCTCTCAATCAGGAGGCGACCATGAAAGCCCAAATTCTCAAGACACTCGCCGCTTTGGCCTTGATCACGACATCTGCACCCGCACAGGAAACCCCAATGGAAAATCACACTGCCAGCTACATCGCCATGCCCGCCGCTGAAGGCCAGACCGAAGCATTCGCCGAATTTCTGGCCGGAGCTGCCCCGATTGTCGCGGACACCGAACCAGGCACCGTGCTTTGGTTTGCCTTACAAGCCGACGATACGCTCGCGATCTTTGATATCTTCGTGGATGAAGAAGCGCGCAATGCGCATTTCTCCGGCGCTGTGGCCGCGGCTTTGAACCAAAATGCCGACGCGCTGGTCGCCGGGGGCTGGGACGATGGTGTTGTCGCGAATATCAACAATTCCGATGTCCTGTCGGTGAGGGAACCGGTTGATCTCTACTCGGCCACGACAGCCACGTACATCACGCTCGAAGCAGCACCCGGCCGAGGGCCGGAATTGGCAGCCTTGCTGACCGCAGCTGGTCCCATCGTCGGAGAAACCGAACCCGGCACACTGTTCTGGGCGGCGCTGCAGATTGACGAAACATCCTTCGCAATCTTCGACACCTTCACCAACAATGCTGGCCGTGAAGCACACTTTGCCGGTCAAGTCGCCGGGCTGCTGAACGAACGGGCAGCGGAGTTGGTCGCTGGCGGGTGGGACGACGGTGTGGTCGCTAACGTCCACAACTTCGACATCCTCGCCATCAAGTAACGCGATGTGACAGGAACAAGAGGCGCCTGGTGCAACGCATCAGGCGCTTTGCCGAACGAATTTAGAGGCATCGTAAAGTTAACGGAACTTGGGGCTTGATAGGCGATGAAGAGGCATGACAGACCGTGATCCGCTCTACCGTCGTCACCGCTTTCCCGCTGAAATCATTGCCCACGCGGTGTGGCTCTATTTCCGTTTTCCCCTGAGCCTGCGGATGGTCGAAGACATGCTGGCCGCTCGCGGCATCATTGTCTCGCATCAAACGATCCGGCTGTGGGCAGAGAAATTCGGACGAACTTTCGCCAACCAAATCCGTCAACGTTCGCGCGGCCGACTCGGCGATAAATGGCATCTCGATGAGGTCGTTATTTCGATCCGGGGCAAGAAGCATTGGCTATGGCGCGCCGTGGATCAGGACGGTTTTGTCCTGGAGGTTCTGGTGCAAAGCCGCCGCGACGCCAAGGCGGCCAAGCGCCTGATGCGCAAGCTTTTGAAAGGCCAGGGACGATCGCCGCGCGTGATGATCACCGACAAGCTTCGCTCGTATGGCGCCGCAAAGCAGGAAATCATGCCCGGTGTCGAGCACCGCTCCCATAAAGGCCTGAACAATCGGGCGGAGAATTCCCACCAGCCGATCCGACGGCGAGAGCGGATCATGAAGCGCTTCAAGTCAAAGCGACATCTGCAACTCTTCGTTTCCATCCATGATCCGATTGCCAACCTCTTCCACATCCCGCGCCACGACATTCCCTCCAGCCATCATCGCGAACTGCGCACAGCGGCGATGAACCTATGGGCGAAGATCGCTCGCGCATGAGCAGTGCACGTGGCGGGCGTCACGCTTTTGCTTCGCTGAAGTTAACTTTACGATGCCCGTCCACATGTTGAGGATGAGATGAAGCCATCCCCGTGCAGGAAGATGTTTGTCAGGAACGGCGTCCAATCGGACGGGGCGATGAGACGGAGCTGACCGAAGACGCGCGACGGCACCAGCGCGAAGTCGAACAGGAACCGGTTGAGCGCACGCGGTGGCAGGCCGCTCTGGTAGAGGAAAGCGAGAAGGCTGATCCCGACGACTGACCAGACGGCCACGGGGGGGTATCTGCGAGCAACGGTATCGGCCCATGGAAACATCTCATTTCCCCGAGCGCATGCAGCTGGCCGTCATCACGTCGTCTTTCTTGCAATTGTCACACCCGTCCACGCCGGAGGATCAGAGGCGGGGAAGGATTCGAGCGAGGCTTCGAGGACCGGATCGAAACTCTCCCTGTCGCTGGTAGACGGGTCGGCCGTGCTCTCATGCTGGACGCCTCTTGAGAGGCGGCGATCGGGGCGGAACGGGACCCGGAAGGCTCCCGGGGCATCGACGCCCCTGTGCAGCCGGTGGCGCGTCTCACCCGCCCAAGGGTTCGCCATCCGGGCTCCCCCAGCGTCCTCGCGCACGACATAATGCCAGTCCTGCCGCTCTGCGAAGTCCACGGCGCTGTCGCGATCCGGAAACTTCAGCCGGATCGGACGATAGGGATCGCCGCTGGACGTGTATCCCATCAGCGGCTCGATCTGCGGCGGCCGGGACGGCTCGAACTCGAGGACCCAGTAGTTGGGCCGAGGCGCCGATGTCATCGCGGAACGGGCAGGACGGTAGATGATTGCCGTCGGCACGTCCCAGGATGGCAGATCGGTTCCCGGAATTTTCGGCGGGAATGGTGGGCGATTATGGCCGCGCATATCAGTTCTCCCGGGTGTCGGTGGATACGAGAAGGTGACGTTCGAGATCGTCGAGTTTTTCCATTCGCCTCGAATTCAGGCGAACGGCGCGTTCGGTGTTCTGCGAAGGAAAGGCAGCAGCGTGCAGGACGTCCGACCGCATGGCTATCGTGAGATCGGCGACGGCATTCATCACGCCCTCTCCGTCCCCGTCCGAGAGCGTGCCGTCAGCAAAACCGGACTGCAAGCTCTCCAGTACCTGCTCGAAGCTGGACACGACCCCTGCACTCGCGACCACAGCCAGCTTGTGGCTGAGAACACGCAGTTCATCGATCAGCTTCGCATCGTGCCTTGCGGTTTCCACGATCTCTGCGACCTTCTCGATACAGGCCATGTAAATGTCGCATTGCTGCTGGAGGATGATGACCCTTCCTTCCTTGCGAAGCTCGAGATCGGTCTGGCGATTGAGAAGCGCCGCGGTCAGAATGATCGTCACGACAGCGCCGAGGAAGATGAGCGTCATCTCCTGCGCGAAAGGCAGTATGTCTTCGGCAAGATACATCGAACGAAAAACGAAAACGATGCCGATGCCCAAGGCAGCGGCCGCAGCAGCAAATGCCAAGTCAGGCAGGCGGTTCGACATCAGCACCTCGCATTTTCGGTGTCAGGTGGCATGCACGGCTTTGCATCGGCGTCCGGCGCCTGTGCGTCCCGGTGCCGCAAGAAGATTGGCGTCGGACCGCTGCCGAACGGATTGAAGCCGGTGCTCAGGCAACGGTCGAAGATCGTTTTGTCCCATCGGGTGAAATCGTGCTCCTCGCCGGCAAGTCGCCCGTCATCCACCACAGGGCACCTCACGCCTTTGCCGATGGGGGAGCGTTATCGAAGGCCGCACCGTCCGAACGATCCGCCTTGCGAAGCCGTAGCCCCAGGAGGATCATCATCCCCCCGAAGACCGCGGCGTAGAAGCCGATCAGCCAGCCGAGCGCGAGGAAGCTTTCGACCGGGCGCGTCAGCAGCATCCAGGTCACGGCAACACCGAGAAAGACCGAGAGAAGGCCGCTCAGGATCAGCCAGATTTCGCCGTTGATTTCCTTTCGCAGGCGGATCGCTGCCGCGATCTCGAGGGCACCCGAGAACACGGACCAGAATGCGATGCTGGCCCAGAGGAATGTCGCAAGCACAAGCGTCGCGACAAAAGGCGAGACAACCACGACGACGCCCGTGGCGATGCCTAGAATGCCGCTGAACATCAGCCAGCCCCAGCCTTCGCCCTTGCGGATGTTACGTATCGCGGCGACGAGGCCGAACACGCCGTCGGCAAAGGCAAACGCGCCGAAGACCAGCGTGAGCGCCAGAAGCGATTCCGCAGGCATGACGAAGGCTAGCACTGCGATGATCAATGCGAGCACGCCGCGTAACACGAATGCCCACCAATTCCGGGACAGGCTGCACAGCATGTCCTGCATCTTGTCGGTCGGGTTTTCAGAGGCTGTGGTCATTGGTCGATCTCCTATTCAGTTCCATGTCAGGTGTCGGAGCCGGCCTCCTCGCCGATTAGGGCGGCGGCCACGCGGCGGCGATCCTCGATCGGCTGAGGCAGACGCTGCGTGTGAGCGATTTCCCGTTCGATGGGCACGCGGCCTGATGGATCTCTGACCAACCCGGCTTCGGCAAGCCTCGCGCGTAGTGTCGCGCCCGCATTTTCTGCGATCTCGGCGACCACTGTCTCGGTCAGGCCGAAAAGGTCTGCCGTCTCCGCGATCGTAGCGTTGTCGAGGTGGAGCCGATAGAGAACGCGGCGTTCGACCGACGGAAGATCGGCGATTGCCCGGTGCAGCACCATGGCGATCTTATGCCGATCCGCTTGGCTCTCGGGGTCTGTGCCGCCGTCGTCGGCGAGGAGGTCCTCCAGCATCAGCACTTCGTCGGGTTGGTAGAACTCGAACATCGCCTGATCCGCCTCGGTCGGATCCTCCGCCGGGGCCTCGGGTTCCGCCTCGATGGAGGCGGCATCCTCAGGCACGGCGCGGCGGGCGGCGCGGGATTCTTCCTCGATGGTCTCAAAAGCCAGCCGTTTCAGCCAGTCGCCGACGGAAAACTCCGAAGGCCGATCCTCGAAGCGGGCCAGCCCCTTGAGGATCGTCGCATCGAAGAGACCGCGAACGCTCAGATATCCCTCCGGTACCGATCCGCTGCATTCGAGATAGGTCAACTCGCGCCTGACGGTGTCATAGATCGTATCGAGATGATCCTCGATCAGGTCAAAGAAGAGCTGGCGCCGGTCCGCTTCCGCCGCATCCCGCGCGGGCGGCAGCGGGGCGCCGATCCGGCGCCGGCGGGCGGGACGCTTGTATTCAGGCTCGTGCTTGAGGCGCGCCACATGCCGATCGACCTGGTGGCGCAGGTCGGCAAAGGCCTTGCGCAGGACAGGCTCGATCTCGAATCCCTCTTCCCTCGCCGCGATCACGCCCGACGGCAGTTGCAGGCGCAGGCTGACTTTGATGCGCTTCTTGCCCCTCGTCTGCGAGGCAACGACTTCGAGCCGGACCAGATCCTCGCGAAAGCGCACAAGGTGCGGTTCAAGTTGCCGCACTTCTTCCTCGATGACCTCAGGCGCGCGCTGTTGGCCGTGCCGGTCGAGATTGCGGAATGATCTAATGACGTTCATGCCGTGGACCTTCCTATAACTCTCCGAAGAGATGGTCCGGCGCGACCGATATCGCGCCGGGCCAGTCTTTTGCGCTGTCACTCGGCGGACTTGTCGTCCTTGGACTGCACCTCATCCCCAACGCTGGGCTTCGGAACGTCCGTCTTGTTTTCGGCAACTTCGCTGGGCTCCTCGATACCGGCCTTGGCTTGATCGTCCGGGCTGTCGTCACCGGTGTCCCTTGCGATCTTTTCGAACACGACCTTCTGTTCGTCCGCTGACCAGGCGACGCGGACCTTGTCGCCATCCTCGATCCGCCCCGAGAGCAGTTCGCGAGCCAACTCGGTCTCCAGCTCCGACCGGATCAGCCGGCGTAGCTCGCGGGCACCGAATTCGGGGCGGAAGCCGACCGCGCCGAAGTGATCCACGACGCTCACGTCGAATTCGAGTTCGACGCCCTGGGTAAGGGCGGTCCGCTTCACCCGGTTGAGCTGCAACTCGACGATCTGGCGGATCTCCGACTGATTCAGCGAATGAAAGACGATGATCTCGTCGATCCGGTTGATGAACTCTGGCCGGAAATGACCGCGCAACACCTCCATCAGTTCGGATTTCTGCTTGGCCTCGTCGAACTCACTGCTGCCGCGTTTCGTGAGGTTGCGCTGGATGATGTCCGAACCGAGGTTCGAGGTGGCGATGATGATGGTGTTAGTGAAGTCCACCACGCGGCCCTTGCCATCTGTCAGGCGGCCATCGTCGAACACCTGAAGCAGGATGTTGTAGACATCGGGATGCGCCTTTTCGATCTCGTCGAGGAGCACGACCGAGTAGGGCCGACGGCGCACCTTCTCCGTCAGCTGCCCGCCTTCGTCGTATCCGACGTAGCCCGGAGGTGCGCCAACCAACCGGGCAACCGAGTGGCGCTCGCCATACTCCGACATGTCGATACGGATCAGCGCATCCTGGTCGCCGAAGATCACCTCCGCGAGCGTCTTGGCCAGTTCCGTCTTGCCAACCCCGGTTGGCCCGAGAAACAGGAAGGTCGCAGTCGGACCGGAACCATCGCGCAGACCCGCACGCGCCAGCCGCACCGCATCGGCCACGGCGCGGATCGCTTCTTCCTGGCCGATGACGCGCTCGTGCAGCTTCTCCTCGAGCTTGAGGAGCTTGTCCTTCTCCTCGGTGGTCAGGTCCGTGACCGGAACGCCGGTGATCTTGGAGACGATCTGCGCGACGTGATCGGCGCGCACCTCGGCGGTCGCCGAAGCCTGATCGCGCTTCCAGATCTCCAGAAGCTCGTCCAGCTCCTTCTGCTTCTGCTCCAGCTCCTTCTTCAGTTCTGCTGCTCGGTCGAATTGCTTGCGGGCTGCGGCATAGTCCTGTTCGCGCTTGATCTGCGCGACCTCGGCTTCGAGTTCCTGCACGTCCACGGGCCGCGCAGTGGCCGAGATCTTCACCCGCGCCGCGGCCTGGTCGATCAGGTCGATCGCCTTGTCGGGCATGAAGCGACCGGTGATATAGCGATCCGAAAGCTCCGCGGCGGCGATGATCGCCTCATCGGTGATCGTCACCTTGTGGTGGCTTTCGAGCGTGTCGCGCAGCCCGCGCAGAATCATGATCGTCTGTGCGACCGTGGGCTCGTCCACATAAACCGGCTGGAACCGTCGCTCGAGCGCCGCGTCCTTCTCGATGTATTTCTGGTACTCGTTGAGCGTCGTCGCGCCGATCAGGTTCAGCTCGCCCCGCGCCAGCGCCGGCTTGAAGGTGTTGGCGATGTCGAGACCACCTTCGCCACCGCCCTGGCCGGCGCCGACGATGGTGTGCATCTCGTCGATGAACAGGATCAGGCTGTCCTTCTCCTCGGTGATCTCCTTGAGGATCTTCTGGACTCGCTCCTCGAACTCGCCGCGATACTTCGACCCGGCCACCATCGAGTTGATGTTGAGCTCGACCAGCCGCTTGTCGCGCAGCGCCTCGGGCACTTCGCCCGCGACGATCCGTTGTGCAAGTCCCTCGACGATGGCGGTCTTGCCCACGCCGGGCTCGCCGATCAGCACCGGGTTGTTCTTTTTCCGGCGGGCCAGCACTTCGATCGTCGTCTCGATCTCGCGGGCGCGGCCGATGACGGGATCGAGCTTGCCATCGCGGGCAAGCTTCGTCAGGTCACGGCTGAA